>CAZWOL010000060.1:0-15330 GCA_964635325.1 uncultured Pseudobdellovibrionaceae bacterium | reverse complement strand
ATTATTCCAATCGATCTCCGACACTTTTTTCCGTAATTGTGTAATTAAGAAATCTTGTTTTTCTTGTATACTCGATGGACATTGAACACCAAATTGCTCTAACGCGTTGCTAAGGTAAGCAAAATTAACAGACACTTTCTGTCCGATGTACCAAACAAAATCGAACCAGTCACGCCCCTTGACGAAAGGTCTCGTCAGAAGAGCATTCAATTTTCCTGCAAATAAAGTCGGAAGATCATGGACACGCACGGTATAAGGCAAAGGAAAATCACCTAGCTCTGATAGCGAATGCGCCTCTAACGGAGCTTGTGTATCAATTTCCAAACGAATATTTGCGACATAAGAATCACTTTTCTTACGCTCATATTTCAATGACAAAACCTGACCGAACGAGTTATCTTTGAGAAAGACTCTCTTTACTGCATTAGAAAGTTCTGAGCGATCTCTAATTTCAACAGACATGCCATACACCGAAAATTCTTCCTGCAATTCGTGCAAATAAGGCTTCCATTGAAAGTTAGGATTTGGTTCCAACAAAGAGAAATCAAGGTCTTCAGAGAATCTAGGTAATGCATGCAATATACGTAGAGCTGTCCCACCCATAAAGGCGGCTTTATCGAAAAAATCGGTGCGACTCAAGGCAAAAAGTGCGAGCTCTTGAATGACCTCCTTGAAGCAATGAAACTCTTCTTGTCGAGATTGCGGCTTGTAAGATGCTATCTTTTGTTCAATGATTCTCATATCCATTGATGCTCTCCCTGATTTTTTTTAGAACCTCACGAACTCTTTTAGACGGATAAAATTGACACAAGAGATCCAAACTCGGTAAATCAGGAAAGCCTACATCTACAAATTCAATGCGCAAATCATCTGTGAGATCTTGTACACTGGCCCAATTTTTTTTATATGCATAGCAGATATCAGCAAGTGCTCGCCAGGGAGTAGCAATAATGCAACTATCGACGATCTGGGCTTCTAGATAAAAGAATTTTGCAGGTATTTTTCGATAAAGAAAGCATCCTACTGATGTTTCATAAACCTTGTTTCGTTTGGAACATGCGCATGCGATCGTTGGCGTATGCTCGGGAATCCACCCGTAGTAAGATAGCGCTGTTTCAAAGCTAATCATAGAAGGCCCATACAATAGATTGGGGATAGCAAAGAGGTCTAAGCTTTCTTTGCGAAACAGCTCTCCGACCACATAGGTCCCACGCCGGAGGGGAAGCAGGGCTTTTTTGGCAATAGCGCGTTTTACCAATGAATGTCGCTGATTAGCTCCTGGAAAAACGACCGCCAGATCTCTATCTCGCAAGACTGTCATTCTCCATTCGGCTAAAAATTTCTCAAAATTTGTCATATTTTCATCCAGATACTGTCATAAAATGACATTAGCTGGTTTAATTTTAGCATAAAATTATATTTTCATCCAGATACTGTCATAAAATGACATTAGCTGGATGATTTTATGCTTCTTCTCCGCCTTCTCAACTATGCTATGCTTTCAAGCCGTGGCGTTGATCTTCCATTTTTGGGGTTTATATGTCGTCTCTTTATCCGCACCTTCTAGCTCCCTTAGACTTAGGCTTCACACAACTCAAAAATCGCGTGCTGATGGGCTCTATGCACACCGGACTCGAAGAAGAAAAAGATGGAATCACACGCCTAGCTCGATTTTATGCAGAGCGAGCGCGTGGGCAGGTTGGCCTTATCGTCACGGGAGGCATAGCTCCGAATCGTGCAGGTTGGGTGACTCCGTTTTCTTCCAAACTTACCAACACCAAAGAGATGAAACATCATCGCATCATCACCGATGCCGTGCATACTGAAGGTGGAAAAATTGCAATGCAGATCTTGCATGCAGGTCGCTATGCATTTCATCCGTTTGCAGTTGGACCATCGCGTTTGAAAGCACCGATCACTCCATTTACACCATGGGCTCTGACGGGATTTGGCGTACGTCGCACCATCAAAGATTTTGTCAACTGTGCAAGCCTTGCTAAAGAAGCAGGGTATGATGGTGTTGAAATTATGGGATCTGAGGGTTATCTCATCAATCAGTTCATTGCTGCACGCACCAACAAACGCAAAGACCGTTGGGGTGGCTCCTACGAAAACCGTATGCGTTTTCCGATCGAAATTGTTCGACAGATACGTGAGAGTGTTGGGACAAACTTCATACTGATCTATAGATTGTCGATGTTGGATCTTGTCGAAGGTGGTAGTTCGTGGGAAGAGGTTGTGCAACTTGCACAACGCATCGTTGAAGCCGGTGCGAGTATCATCAACACTGGCATAGGTTGGCATGAGGCCCGCATACCAACGATCGCTACGCGTGTACCACGAGCCGCATTTACATTTGTAACGAAGAAGCTACGAGAACATATTTCGATTCCACTCATCACATCCAACCGTATCAACACTCCTGAAGTTGCAGAAGGCATACTTGCAACGGGTTGTGCTGATATGGTGTCGATGGCACGTCCCTTTCTTGCAGATCCAGATTTTGTAGTCAAAGCGATGAGCAAACGTTCACACGAGATCAACACCTGCATCGGATGCAATCAGGCCTGTCTCGACCACGTATTTCAACGCAAAATTGCAAGCTGTCTTGTCAACCCTCGAGCCTGTCATGAGACCACGCTACTTATACAACCAGCAAAGCACGTCAAACGTGTTGCCGTTGTTGGAGCTGGCCCTGCAGGGATGGCTTGCGCATTGACCTGTGCACAAAGAGGACATAAGGTTACGCTCTTTGATAAGGGCTCAGACCTTGGTGGGCAATTTAATTTAGCAAAACAAATTCCAGGCAAAGAAGAATTTCACGAAACACTCCGCTACTTTCGCAATCAACTGGCACTCCAAGATGTGACGATTCATTTGAATCATGAAGTGAATGCAAACGAACTCAAAGGCTTCGACCATGTGGTGATCGCAACCGGCGTACAACCTTACACGCCTGAGATTCCAGGGATTAAGCACCCAAAGGTACTCAGCTACGTCGACGTCTTGCGCAAACACAAGACGGTTGGTAAAAGAGTTGCTGTACTGGGAGGTGGGGGCATTGGGATCGATACGACCGAGTTTCTTCTACGCGATGAGCGAGAAGCGAGCTTAAATTCCGATGCATTCTTAGCGGAGTGGGGAGTTGACCAAAGTCTCTCACATCGCGGAGGCTTGCTTGACAAGACCAAAACCTCTGCCCATCCGCAACATGAGATCACGATCTTCTATCGTTCTGCCGGTAAAATTGGTAGAAGCTTGGGTAAAACCACATCGTGGATACCTCGCATTTCGCTTAAAAAACACGGCGTGCGTATGATTGATGCGGTGACCTACGATAAATTTGATGACGCTGGCCTTCACTATACACGTGAGGGTCAACAACACGTACTGGCTGTCGATACACTGATTCTCTGCACTGGACAGCGACCACTGCGTACTTTGATGGACCAACTCGATGCGTCGATCCCACGTACGTTGATTGGTGGTGCTGATGAAGCCAGAGAACTCGACGCCAAACGTGCGATTAACCAAGGAGTCCGTGAGGGTGCAAAAATCTAGTTCTGAGCAGCGACCGTTTCGTCTGCATCATCTGCTGTTGCTTTTAGAAGAGTGGGATCGTCAGAATCTTCCGCTCGACAGTTTTTTACGGGATTATTTTCGGGCACGCAAAGCGATCGGCTCCAAAGATCGCAAATGGATTGCGGAGCGCACCTACGAACTCGTACGCTGGCAGTTGCTCGTCGACGCCCTCGTTGTCGGCCCGCTGACGTGGGAGGCTCGTATTAAAGCGCTTGATCGTCTGAAAACAGCAGATCTTTCGCAACTGCCTCCGCATATTCGTGTGAGCTGTCCTGAGGATCTCTTTGAACTTCTGCTAAAAGCTTACGGTGAAGAGAAAGCATCGGAACTGTGTCGGGTTAGCAACGAACGTGCTCCTCTAACCATTCGAGTGAACCTACTCAAAACGATTCGCGAAGAGCTCACCCAAAGCTGGGCTGACGAAGGCATACTCTTTAGTCCATGTGAAACGACCACAACTGGTTTGAACATTCAATCCAATGTGAATTTTTTTGCACATCCGGATTTCAAAGCTGGAAAATTTGAACTGCAAGACGAAGGCAGTCAGCGTCTAGCTGAGCTCGTTGCAGCAGGAGCAAGTGACTGGGTACTCGACTACTGTGCAGGAGCAGGAGGCAAATCGCTTGCGATCGCAGCTCACATGAAGAACAGGGGTCAACTTTACTTGCATGACATCCGTGATCATGCACTGGTGGAGGCCAAAAAACGTCTAAAACGCGCTGGTGTACAGAATGCTCAGATTCTGTACGCAAACGACCCCAAGAAAGCTAAGCTAAAACGCATGATGGACTGGGTTCTTGTTGATGCACCGTGCTCCGGAACCGGAACCCTGCGACGCAATCCTGATTTGAAATGGCGCTTTCGCAAAGATAGTCTGCTGGAGCTCTGCGAGTTGCAGCGTCGTATATTTGCCGAAGCACTCACCTTTGCTAAACCAGGAGCTGCGATCGTTTATGCAACGTGCAGCATACTTCCAGAGGAGAATGAAGAACAGACGGCGTTCTTCATAGAAAGATATGGCCTCAAACTCACTCAGAGCTTCAAGTGCCTTCCCGAACATGGAAAGATGGATGGATTCTACGGAGCTGTCTTCTACCTTCCTGCTTGATTCCTGACTAGCAAGTCTGCCAGACTATAATAATTGATCCCTGCTTTAATACATCATGCCTGTCACCCCGAAGCGCAGCCGAGGGGTCGCCTGCTTAGCCAATTTGTAAGATGAGATTAGCTATGCAGGGATCAATAATATCTACCTCATGCACACGGAGGCCTTTGATGAACTTGCGATTGGGCATTCTTGTTCTTTGTTTGAGTTCGAGAGTCGTGTTTGCAAGCGATGATGATCGAGGTATAGAATGGAAAGAACCTCGACACCACCATCACCCACCACCTCAAGCAAATCTTTGGAAAAACGAAAATTCGAACAGCAACGACAAGCAAGCACGCAATCGTCCCATACCCATCAAGGTCACTAAATACGCTTTACATGTGAGTGCTCACCCGGAAACAGGTCTCTTAGGGGGGACGAGCTCTATCGTCTTTCAATCTAAAGCAGATAACCTAGAAACAGTCGTCATCGATGCCTACGATATGGAGTTTGGCAAGGTAAAAGTTGAAAACCACGATGCACCTTTTGTCTATGATGGACAAACCCTTGAAATCACCTTGCCTAAAGCGTTTAGCTTCGATGAAAAAAGCTCAATCACCATTGAGTACACAGCACGGCACAGTCAGAGTTATTTTCTGGCAAAACCAGATGCTGTCAATCCTCACCGCGCTCTAGGAGCTTATACTCACACACAACCAGATGATAGTCGCAAGTGGTTTCCATGCATTGATCGTCCCTTTGCGAAAGCTCCATTCGACATCTATTTGAGGGTACCCAAAGGGTATGGTGCATTGAGTAATGGCTCCTTAGTTTCGACAAAAAAAATCAATGACAGCACCACTGAACTTCACTACCACGTTAGCCAACCCATCGCCCCCTACTTAGTGAGTCTTGCGATCGGAAAATACGAAATCTACGACATCGGACAATATAAAACCAAACTTCTGCGCCTATGGACCCAAGCTACGATTGCAAATGCAGCTCTACGTGATACCGCACGCACTCAGACGATGATGGAGCATATTAGTCATTTTACTGGCGTTGAGTATCCTTTCCCGATCTACACTCAGTCGATAGCCCAAGGATGGGAAGTATCGATGGAACATCAAACTGCAAGTACCCTCGGAAGTTGGGTGATCACGGGAGATGGTTGGGATGAAGACACTATCATTCACGAATTGGCTCACCAATGGTTCGGCAATTGGGTCACTCCAGAAAGTTGGTCCGACCTCTGGTTGAGTGAGGGTTTTGCCACATACATACCCTACATCTTCTTTGAAGAAAATGGCTCTAAGACGCGAGCGCTCAGCGAACTAGATGAATGGCGTGAAGGATACTTCAATGAAGCACGCAAGAAAGTTCACGCACTATCTCCATCAATCCCCGACATCGACAGTATGTTTGATGCACATGCGTACGAGAAGGGTGCGATGGTCGTTAAGTTTATGCGCTACATGGCTAACCATTCACCTAACAAAGTAGCCAAAGATAGGTTTCATACAGCTATCAAAAATTATCTGAATGATCATGCTCAAAAAACAGTACGTCATGTGGATCTACAAAAAGCACTTGAAGATGCGACTGGCCAATCATGGCAGACATTTTTTGACCAGTGGGTGCGCAGTCCAGGTCATCCTGAATTGCAGGTGAACTTTGAAAACAAAGAGAAAGAATTTCTACTAAAGATCACACAAGCCCAAAGCGTAAACAAAGATAAAGTATGGCCCACCTTTCAGTTTCCGATCGATGTTGATCTTTTTGCCAAAGATGGACGACATGTTCGCAAGACTCTAGAGATCTACGATGATGTTCAAGAATTCCATTTGCATCCTGGTTTTGAGGTGGTCGGTCTCGACTTCGACCCCAACTGGGAGATCCCTGTGGATATTGACCTCGAAGACTCTTTATCAGGGTTCATGAATGTCCTAAAACACTCACCATCAGAACGTGGTCGTCTCACTGCAATGCGCAGAATCTTTGCTCACCCAAACTTTGCACCCTCCGAAGAATTTATTCAGCTCCTTATCGATGATCCGAGTTTGTATATCAAAGCAGATGCTCTTGCAAAACTTACCAAGAAGACGACCAACAAGCTTTGGGTTGAGCGCCTTCTCTACAGCGTGAATGCACGCGAAAAAGAGTGGGACCAAAACCTACGAACAGCTTCTGCTGCAACACGAGCATGGCTAGTACGAACCGGAGCAAGAACACTGACTCCTCAGGATGAAGCACGCTTGCAAAATGACTTTCGTCATGCTCCCTTGACTGTTGGAGAACGCAAGGCCATTCTTGAAGAACTCACTGCACTGTCACTCACACGCACACAAGAATTTGCTGCAGCTCGTTTGAAAGAAGCTTTCTGGTCGATGCGTGATCGCAGTCATCTGGTCGATGTACTCGTAAAAATGCCGACCGATACGAGTCTTCCATTCATCCTGGATGCATTGAAAGACACTGGCATTTGGTGGGCTCGCAAAATCATGACGAATTTGACAGCTGCTGAATACGACAGAAAAGAGATGGTCCCCATTCTTCTGCAACGCGCAAAGACCGCTCGTGTACTTTCGACACGCAAACATGCTGTGGAACTACTGGGTGAGCAAAATTCGAGTCGGGATCAGGTATGCCCAGAGTTGATCCGCATTGCAAAGATACGTGAGCCGAACTTTGATCGCTTGGATGACATTCGTCAGGCTGCCATCCAAGCTCAGGCAGAGCTTCAGTGTCCGGGAGCATCCTCCACACGAGCTAAGAATATGTTGGATACTAAGGAACTCTAAGAGCGATTTTGTTTTGCTAGCGTGGAGATGGATACAGAGTTCCATGGTAGTGCGCACAAGGCATGACAAAGCTTTTGGGCATAAGCAAGCTCCCTGGAGAGAGCACACTGTTGCATCCGGTTTGCACATGGTCTCCGAGTACAGATCCGAACTTGCGTAAGCCGCTCGAAGATTTTTTTCCACTATGTGGATCGATGTAGCGAACCTCATCACCTCTTAGTTTCAAATTTGCAAGTTTAGTTCCTGCTCCTAAATTGACATGACGTCCAAGCAAGGAATCTCCGATATAAGCAAAATGCCCTGCTTTTGCGTCATCGAAAAAAACAGACCCCTTTACTTCTGTTGTATGTCCGATCACACATTTGTGTCCTGCATACACATTGCCACGTATATAGGCACCATGCCGAACTTCGGTACCTGGTCCTATATACGCAGGACCTTGTATAAACGCAGTTGGTTCTACAATCGCTCCTTTGGCTATATAGACACGACCTTCGATTATAGCCTGGGGATGGACCTTTCCTAAGATAAGCCCATCTGGACCAACCTGCAGGGCATCTAGAAGACCATCGAGCCATGTATTGAGACCTTTACCCAAAAGGTCAAATACATCTTTTGGAAATTCATAAGTTGGTGCTGCTTGATGCAAGCCTTCCAATGCAATAAAGTTAGCGAGGGACAGTTTAGGCTTCATAGATAGGCACCCCACAAATAAGAAAGTTAACGAACTTGCTAAAGACTCGGACTAGTTTACCGAAACAAAGTTCGTCTACGTATATGGAAAGCTATGTTTGATATCAATGAGTTTAAAAAACAGGCAAAAGATTGGATAAGGGAACATCCCAAAGGGGATGAGGGCGAGTTTCTCGACTTCTGCGAAGAACTCATTCCCCCCGCTCAATTTGCAGCACACCGTTGGATTGTCGACCAGACAGTAGCCTGGTACCGCAGCATACTCCACAGCCGTGAAGAACTATCGTCTTCCGATGAAGATAGCATCGAATGATTCCATAGAAAAAACTGAACATCAGACGAGCACAAGGTGAGCGAGCAGATTTGCCATCGCCATTAGAGATTTCT
The DNA here is from genome assembly GCA_964635325.1 of uncultured Pseudobdellovibrionaceae bacterium. Taxonomy (GTDB): domain Bacteria; phylum Bdellovibrionota_B; class Oligoflexia; order Oligoflexales; family Bog-1112; genus BOG-1112. The sequence goes on along the minus strand of CAZWOL010000060.1, from coordinate 6,780 downwards.
ATTTTGCGCTTACTTAGTCTTGAATGCGTGAGTCGCACATGCCCTTAATGCGGTCAAATTCGCGTTCCTCAATTGCATCGAGGTCTTCGAGATCCTTAAAGCCAAGATCCTTGATCCACCCGACATTCTGCATCTCAGGCAGTGGTGTCACCACCTCTTCACCATCGTCGGTCTCGTACATCTCAAAGGCTTCGATGATAAGCCCATGGGGTTGCATGCGAAAGAAATGGTAGCCATCTCCGTTGACAACGACTCCATCACGGGAGTCACCAACCCAGTACTCTTTGGTAAATATGCAAGTTTCCGCATTCATAAATCATCCCCGCCATAGGCACAAATACGCTCTTCATTCCTCTTCGGTTATTCGAGCCAAAAGATGATGCCACACTATAGATTGGCTTTCAGAAATTTGCGAGGAGTGGGAGTAGCCGGATGAGAGTGAGATGTTTTTAGGCAGTTTATAAGTTGGCTATTCTACCGACTTCTTAATCTTTTTTGCTTGCCTATAAGCAGCAATAGGGGACAGTTGGTCAAGAAAACCCGTGATGTCTACATAACGGAAATCATCACCAACTAGTACAGCACCTTTCTGCTTGTCCGAAAACTCCACGTCAAAAAGCTTTGCTGCTTGAACTCGATATTCAAGTGGTTTGTTAGTAAGTACTCCGGAGTCAAGAAATTCGCTACTAACCCCATAACTGGACACCGGACTATCTGGATAGGAAATTCTCTCGATCCATATCCTACCCTTAGAATCTTGAGCCATATGCCACTCAACTGGACGAGAGTCCAATACTCCTTCGAAAACTTCCACCTCAGTTTTTCCAAGAAGAGTATGATCAAAAGCATAAGCAATCTTTGGCTGTTGTGAAAAAACAGGCACGAAACCTTTGAGTGAAGTTAGTGCATTATTTATTTCATTGATCAATTCAACTACATTCATGTCAGACATAGAGTCTGCAAAACATTCACCTGGTTTGCAATCTTGCAAAGGTTTTAAAGCTTTGCTGACTTCCTTAGATAAGGTGCTAGCTCTAACTTCGTCAGCAAATATCTTATCAACCATATTCTTTCTTGTTTTATCGGTAACATCGATTGCAAATTCGTCTTGAATATCATTTTCAACCTTCTGGCTCGCAGATGGGTCCTGCCGAAATTCTTCAAGTCTCTGGCTGATCAAAACAGGAGGTTTGGTCTCCTGCGTATAATGAACATCCGCTCCTTTGGAAAAACTAGTTTTGAATTCCGCTCCAAAACGCGTAGCAACCCGGAATTTAGCTACATATGGCGCAACTCGCCACCCCCCATCACTATTAGAACGATAGGCGAGCCTAGCAAACATCCTACTGGGATCAAGGGGATCCTCGGTGTATAGCACAGCATAATTATACCTATCCTTTTCTCTGGTGATCACCTTAGAAAGGTAAAAATCTCTCTCTCCAATTCTAACTAATTCAATTGGCATATATTTCCGTGACAAATTGTACGCATTCCTCCTCCATTGATTTCGAAATGGATCATCCATCTGCCCAGACTTAAGACTGCTCTGTATCTTGATGTTAAACTCTGCAAGAGATTCAGTATTCAATTTAGAGTAGGAAGCTTGAATAGAGTGAGATGGGCTATGTTTAGTTGCGAAATAAACATCACTCTCTGCGAAGGACCCTTCATGCTTTAATTCAAATCCATCCTTACCAACTCTTGGCTTAGACGGCTCATTGCTAGACGAGTGAGGCAATTGACTCGAAGTAGAATGGTTTGATGACCTACTCAAATTAGAAGAATGACGTGATGATGGAGATTTAGTCCGACTGAAATATTTTCCAAAGAGTAAACCAATTCCTACAACAGAAAACGAAGCAGCGACACCCACTCCTATAGCAATGTCAGAATTGGGTCCCACATCCCCGGTGGGGACTGCATTTGTGTTAGCCTGTCCGGAGGAGCTAGCTTTTGATTCCACATTGGTGGAGTTAGATGTTGGCATCTGATTGGGCTGTTTCGGACGGACAACGAAGGCAGTCTCACCATTTGCCATACGTGAAGGAATATCTTCAGTATTGGTAACTGTTTCAACCCTTACAGCAAAACCTTTGCTCTGACCTGAATTTTTATTTGTGTTAGCCTGTCCGGAGGAGCTAGCTTTTGATTCCACATTGGTGGAGTTAGATGTTGGCATCTGATTGGGCTGTTTCGGACGGACAACGAAGGCAGTCTCACCATTTGCCATACGTGAAGGAATATCTTCAGTATTGGTAACGGTTTCAACCTTTACAGCAAAACCTTTGCTCTGACCCGAATTTTTAATGGCTTCAACAACTTGATCTTGCTCGCTAGACACCTTGCCAGGCTCTTTATTGACTGAAAAGACTCGAATCTCTGTCGATGTGGAAGTTTGATCAGATGTAGTGGATTCGGGAGGAGATTCGACAATATCCGTATTTGCTGTATCTGGGACGTTTTGGGCCTTATGAGCTTTACAAGATACGGCAATAAAGAAAGATATAAAGCTAAAATAAAGCAAAAGCCTCAAAGCTCACCTCCTAAAATAGTCACACTCTATAAGTGTAAGGCAGCTGAGCTCAGAAGCAAAATATAACTCTACATATTTATTTCAACCAACTGAAGAAGCGGTCAAAGCGCATCTGTGGCATCCATTCGTTTCTTTCGGTGTACATGCTCCAGATCACGACTGTGGCTTTTCCTTTGACGTAGGACAGAGGAACCTCTCCCCATGTGCGTCCATCGGAAGAATCATCTCGGTTGTCTCCGATCGTAAATACGGAGCCTTCAGGAACGATGTAGTCACTGCCATCACTAGGCCAGTTAGCACGTCCAGGACCACGCATTTCTGGGATCGAATTCATCGTCCAGTGCACAATACCATCGAGATCTTCTTGGTAGAGGATCTTCAAGTCTTTTTGTGCTGTGATGTCTTTAAGAATAGTACGATCGTTGTTGTGATCTGTACGTGATTGAGGTTGGCCATTGATATGCAAAACATCATCGATCAAACGAATGTGATCACCAGCAACACCAACAACACGTTTGACATAATCGAGGCTTGTATCACGAGGATACTTGAACACGATAATGTCTCCACGTTTGACTTGGGCCCACTCAAAGACAACGTAATCCGTGAATGGAATTTTGAGATTGTAAGCAAGTTTGAATGCTAATAAACGGTCACCTACTTTAATAGTCGGTTCCATAGAAGGTGTCGGTACATGATATGGAGAGGCTACAGACCAACGGATTGCAAGAATAATAAGAACCAAAACAAAGAGCGATCGTAAATTTTCATAGCTGAAAAAGCCGGGTTGCTCTTTAGTCGTTGTTTTTTGTACTGTATCTGTTTGTTCCATTCGATCAATGTTCCCAATTGAGAGGTCAATTTTCTTTAAAATGTGCCGATAAGCCCACAGTATAATACCTTTTCTGAGAAGATTGTAAAGACTATGCACCTTTCCCGGCTTAGCAAGAACTTTCTGATCCTACTTATGGTTGGGTTTTTCACCTACACAGACGTCGAAGCCTTTACAGCAAACAAGGTTTGGTACGAGATTCACCCCAATTTTATTCGAGTTTTTGTGAGCTATACCGTTCCTGAAATCAAAGAACGTCGAGAGGCGTACATAGAATTCACAGACCGACAAAAAGCAGCCAAATACTACTGGGAACTCGTCCAAGGCGCTGACTTTTATCTTTACTCGCCAGACCGCATCCGCTTCATCGAACCAGATGGACGGCCCGACCCTTGGTGAGTCCTCGACCCAATACTGCTGCAATAACACTGTCTGAAAGTGTGGCACCAAAGCGACTGATGACATCACTCGCCAACAGTGCTGCTATGTTGCCGCACTCTTCGAGACTCAAGTTCGAAAGATGACCATACAAGAAACCGGCAGCAAACATGTCACCAGCTCCGGTGGTATCGACAACCTTCGTGGCTACCGGAGCTATTTTGACAAGCTGAGAACCTTTTTGAACAAGCGCACCACGAGCTCCAAGTTTGACCACAGCAATGGCGCCTGTATCCGCAATGCGTTTTGCAGTCTCCTCAGGTGAGGTTCCGTAGAGTAAGGAGGCTTCTTGCTCGTTTGCAAATACGATATCTGCATAGTCACGAATAACTTGCGTAAGAGCATCACGATTGTGCTGCACAACAAAAGGGTCCGCCAGATCGAGAGAAATTTCGCAGGATGCTTTCTTCGCAATTTGCATAGCGATCATTACAGCTTCTTTTTGCTCATCGGTATCCCACTGATAACCCGAAAGATGCAAAATACGTGAAGCCTCTAGGTCTTCGGTTGGGATAATCTCTCGCGTGTAGAGATGTGAGGCACCAAGATGTGTGTTGAGGGTTCGCTCTCCATCCGGTGTCACAAGAATAAGACAGGTACCCGTCGCATCTTTATCTGTAGTGTGAAGATCACCTTTGATGTTTAGATCTTCAAGACGCTTGCGAATTGTGTATCCGTAGTGATCATTCCCCAACATCCCTGCAAACACGGTCTTCTTCTTCAACATCGCAAGTGCACGAATCGCATTCAGCGAGGATCCCCCCAACTCCACAGTCGGATCCTGTGCTGCAAAGTGTCGCAAGATGGTTTGTTGCTGTTCGGTGTTGACCAAAGATGTACAAGCCTTACTCAAATTAAACTGTGCCAAATCTACATCTTCAGCTTTATAAAGAAGATCGACCAAAGCGTTACAGATTGTCAGTACGTCATAGTGTTTGGACATGCTCATAGGATGCTTCCTTGCAGGCAATTTTTTTTGAAATACTAATTTGTTAGAGAATTTTTGTCATCTCGGATCTCATGATCCCGAGCGAAGCGGGGGCATCCTACGATGACGATTAAGGCAGAACCACTGCGAAAGACAAACTAGGTGGCAAAATCAAAATGTCGAAGGATCGTAGGTTTCACCTTCACGCGCAAATTCGAAATTGAGCTTTTTAAATTCTGCTTTTCTCTTGTACTCCGCATCTAACGCTTCGATCTCATCATCGTTACGTTTGGGATCATGATGCGTTAGCAAGGTACGCGTCGGTTGTATACGCAAAGCATTCTGCAGCGCTTGTTGCACTGTGGAGTGTCCCCATCCCTCTGCTTTGTCTGCTTCGGTGTATTGAGCGTCATGCACAAGCAAGCTTGTCTTGCTTGCGAATTTTACGAACTCATCATTGACGGGAGTGTCTTTCGCTTCGTGATCACTTGCAATAACCAGCGAGTATTTGCCACAGTCAAAACGATAGGCATGAGCAAGTGACTCATGACGTTCATTACCATGAATGTGATGTTCCAATGGCATATAGCGAATAGACAGATCACCTATAGAGAAAGGACCTGCAAGTTCATTAAAATGAATTTTAGAAGGCATGCTATCGATCCCAGCAAAGGGAGAGTAGCTACCGTCAAAGAGGATGTCTAGACTCTTCCAGATTTCGTGCTTAGGCACAGGTGCATATAAGTGGAGGTTGGTGCTCGGAAAATAAATAGGATGAAAGAAGGGCAATCCAAGAATGTGATCCCAGTGAAAATGCGTAAAAAAGATGTGGATCTCAAGCTTCTCTTTGGCTTTAACGATCCTATCCATCAAACTTTCACCAAGCAAGGCGACACCATAGCCCGTATCCACGACGATGAGATAATTTTCATGGAGAACCTGAATGCAACTCGTGTTGCCTCCATAAATCTCTGTCGTCTTACGGGGAGAGGAGACGATGCCTCGTGTGCCCCAAAACTTTACTCGTAGAGGTCCCATAGATCCCCCTCTCTAGCGGCCACAACTTGAACACCACTCTTGCGTCCATCGTCGATGACACTTTTGACTTTGGCATCTACATCACTATCGAAATCTTCTGGCGCATGATGGAAGAGCACCAGACGCTTAACACCTGCTCTCTTACAGTATGCGAGTGCACGCTGGGGTGTCGAATGCCCCCAGTCTGCTTTGAGATTTTGCTCTGTAAAGTGTGTATCGAAAACAACCGTATGACAGTTTTTCAGAAAGCGAACCAACCCAGCATTAAATTCATTTTCAAACGCGACAGGATCTGCAGCAGCGCGTTCCTGCATACCTTCACCAAGGTAGTTACCATTCTCGATCGGAGCATTATCGGTAACAACAGCAACGGATGCCTTATCTGTTTCAATTCGATAGGCGAGAGTGATCCCCTGGTGGTTAATCTGATGGGTCGATACTGTCACATTTTTACTAATTAGAAAGCTGGTATCTGGATGCATAGGGATGAAGTTAATCTTGGCTTGCATAAGATAGGGAGGAATGGGCAAATGCTTAGCTCGCTGCAAGCCGAGAAATAATTCGGAGAACGTTGCTTTGGATGTCGTTGAAGAAAAGAACGTAAACTCAATCGCAGGATTGCGAAAGGGCATAAAGTAAGGGAAACCTAAAATGTGGTCCCAGTGCGTATGAGTGATGAGAAAGAAGATTTTTTTGCGAGGAGGATTATACCCAAGCTCATGACCGCGATGAGCGAGACCTGACCCTCCATCAAGAAAAAGATAGAAGTCTTCATTTTCAAAGAGGAACTCCAGCGAAGTTGAGTTTCCCCCATATCCCAAAAGCTTTGGCTTGTGAGAAGGTCGTGAACCTCGAACTCCCCAAAATTTTAGCTTCATGCAGCATCCTTGACTAAGCAAGCCGATATCTAACTATTGTACATCAAGTTCCGTTATCCCGAGCGAAGAAGCTGGTCATCCCGAGCGTAGCCGAGGGATGACCAGCTTTGACGATCTTTAACAGCTCCTGCCA
>CAZWOL010000059.1:0-15455 GCA_964635325.1 uncultured Pseudobdellovibrionaceae bacterium | reverse complement strand
GTTTCGCTCGGGATGACGGTGTGATTGCTTGGCTTCAATGTGTTCCGCTCGGGATGACGGTGTGATTGCTTGGCTTCAAGGTGTTCCGCTCGGGATGACGGGTGATCACTATTGTGATGTGAGAAAAAATACGGAGTTTAAATTCATGACCGAAGCGAACCTCAGTACTTTGCATCCACTGCACTTCAGTGAGGTACAACCTCATACGTCTGCAACAAGTGCAAACTTACATGGGAGCTTCAGTCTCAATCTTCCACGTGTGAGTCGCAGTCCAGAATTGAGTCGTGCTTATCAAGTTGGAGATCCGGTAAGTCTTATCGATTGGAAAGCATACGCACGTACGGACCAGCTTATAGTTCGTCAAGAACGTGATGAGGCTACGGCTCGTGTCGTGATTGCATTGGATGCGCGACCGTCGATGCTATGGCCGAACAAAAACACTAAGAAAGACATTCCAGAATTATACGTCACTAAATTCTCTATCGCAGCTCGTATCGCTTTGCATTTGGTGCATCGTCACCTACGTAAGGGAGATCGTGTGCGTCTGGTTCTGCTGCACAACCATTGGACCCAAGACGATGTTCTGTCTATAGAGCTTCGTACTTCCTCCGACGTACTTTCCTTCTTTGAAGATTGGGAGCATGGTGAATTCGATCCGACGCAGATTCAACCCTTTCTAAATTCGCAGGAGCTTCTCTACAAACATACGCACCTGGTGCATTGGATTAGCGACTGCTGCTCTGGTGATATCCCCGAAAATATTTACACCCAAGTCGGACGGGTTTCGTTGTTTCATATCCTAAGTCACTGGGAATATGAACCAGCCTGGTTCAAGGATAGAACCTGCTATTATGACGAACTCTCCGAGACTAAGGAGTTTCTCGGTAAGACTCTCAAAGAAAAAGATATCTACCGTAAAAAGCTTCGCAAATGGTGTACAAGTCTACGCGCTTTGCTGGACCGTAACGGAGGTTCCTACCTTTTCTTCACGGATCGTAGTCCGCTCCGTAGCTATGCTGCAGCCTTGGATGAAGTCATATAGGTAGTCAACGTGCCAAACTTGAGTCTAAGTACTTTTATCTTCGCAGCTACTCTGGGTATCTTCCTCGTCGGAAGTGTGCTTTGGCTCTTGCTGCGTGTTCAGTGGCAGAGGGTGTGGCTTCCCACTCTGAGTGTATTGGATCTCAAAAGCACAAAATTGCGTAAGGTGAGAGTTCAAAGGCCTCCCTGGGTACCCTTTGCATTTTTTATACTGACGACCCTCGCATTAGTGATCTTCAGCACCCAACCCAAACTGCTCGTGCGTCAGGAAGGCAGTGGTAGTGCGATGCATTTGCATCTTTTCTTTGATCTTAGTCCATCGAATGCTGCTTCTATCTCTATGTCTCAATATCATGAGCGTCTTGCCGAACTGTGGGGTGACCTTGGAAATGCTAGTAAAATCAGTTTGAGTAGTACGCAGAGTGGACAGGTTCGTTCCGTAAAAAATCTTGCAGAAGCACAAGAGTGGCTTGCAACACAAAATTTTCATCGAGCAGGCATCGACCTTGCAATGGCATTCAAGCAACAAAGAGAAGCTATTGGAGATGTCGATGGTCTACTCATTTTGTCGGATGCTAACCAAGCATCATGGCGTGCATTGAATTGGAAGATGCTTGCTGATGACATGCACGTGTACTGGGTTGACTTGCGGTCGAATGCGCAAGAACTCGATAATGTGTTTTTCCGTGATATACGACTTGTTTCTGCTCCGCAAGACCCAACTCTGGAATGGGACATCGAACTCGAGCGTGTTGGGACAAGTCTGTCGGAAAGAGAAGGAACGCTCAAAGCTCAATTGGGCAACAAGGTTCTTTTGAGTCTACCTTGGCATTTGGGTGACAAAGAAAACAAAAATATGCTACGTGCTAGCTTTGCTGCGACTAAGATCACGCAAGCAGCGATGAGTGATTCCGACGAACCCTTAGTTTGGTCGCTTGTTCTTTCTAAGCCCGATGCTCTTGAACTCGATAATGTCTTTCGAACCCCATTGCGTGGCTTACGTCAGGATGCTCTCTTAGTTGGAGAGCCTGCAGGTGAGCGTCAGCTTGAAGATTACTTCTATGCCCTGCGCACAGTTTTGGAAACTTTTGGATTTATGCCTACACGTGTAGACCATTGGGAGCCTTCGCTACAAAATAAAAAAACGCCTATTTTGGTTTTTGCGATCGATGAAAGTCAGGATCTGCAGACCACATGTCCGCTCTCTCTACGCAAAACCAAATCAAAAAATCAGATTGTTTGGGTGCTTCCGCAACTTGCAAACACATCGCTGCGTACACTTTGTCGTTGTGCGCACAAACTGAGTGGTGAAGAGACAGCATCCGCTCCGGGCTGTGAACATGCAGTGGATCGTACTGCGTTCAATGAGATTATGAGCTCTTGGGGTCTTGCGCCACTCGGTGGAAAAATCTCAGATGCACGAGGAAGCATAGCCTGGGCCCATCGTCCTGATGGTCGATCCGCGATCGATCTTGCTGCGTTTTCTGTTCCACTTAGACCTCAGCGTCAGATGGGTCTGGACCATGCTGTGTTTCCACTGCTAATGAAGGACCTACTCACATGGTATCGCTTGATTGATGATCGTTCACAAATTCGACAAACGTATACGCAGTGGCCCCGTATCTCAGATCTTTCTGCTTATGCAGGATGGATGGATGCATCGATGGATGCTGCTCTAGCGCTAAGCAATGTTCCAATCGTAGCGAGTCGTATGTTCTCCCTTGAGGATAAAGAACTTCCACCGAGGTGGGTGCAGCGTCCAGAAAACGCAGTAGGGTCGGATCCGCGTTTTCAAAAAGAAGACTTGGACCCCTTGCTTTGCATACAATTACTCTTGGGTGGAGTTTTCTTGCTGATGTTTCTGGAAATGATTTGGAACCTTCGTCGACGTCGGCACACACAAAGTAGCATCTCACTAGGGCTTGTGGTGCTTGCTGTGCTGGCAATAGGTCAAGCAAGTCCGGTGCATGCTGAACTTTATGTTCCGATCTTAGGACGACGCTATGATGCAAGTTTGGATACAATTACGAAGGAAGCCAACCTTAGAACCAGTTTGGATTTTAGTGAGTCTAAAGAATTTGTAGATCCACTCAAAACTCCGTCCGAGGCATGGTACTGGGTACGCAATCTTGATCTTATTCGCGAATCAAATGGTACGCTGAACAATGACTTTCGTTACTGGCTCAAGCGTGGGGGTTTTCTTGTTGTCCAGGGCTTGGACCAGACTGGTCTTCAAAAGTTGACAGCAGGTGCGTTTGGTCCTGACACGGATGAAACTCATTGGCAAGCGATCCCACCAGACCATGAATTGATGCGTAGCTTCTATTTGATCGATGCACTACCGTCGTGTAGAGGGCAAACGTGGTATGGTTTTCAATTTGATGGACGTCTTGCGATCCTTGCAGCTCCATTTGATTTTCTAGCAGCTCTATCGGATAGGTCTGAGCACCTAGCGCATTGTGAACAAACTCTGTCATCCGAACGCAAACTCAGACTCTTTATCAATATTTCGATGCTTGCACTGACGACAGATTATAAGAAAGATCAGATTCAAGTTCGGGAAATACTCAAACGCTTGCATTGATGGGAGAGAACGGTCATCCCGAGCTCCACGTAGTGGAGCCGAGGGATCGCCTGCTTAGCAAGGTGGATTTTGATCGAAGGGATCGATTGAAGTATGTGATTTTGATCGAAGGGATCGATTGCAGCGTGTGGCGATCTGGAACAACAGAAGGGTGTATTCATAGCAATGACAACGGTACTCATTACACTCTATGCGCTTAGCTTGCTTCTTTGGAGTCTGAGCTTTCTTCCTCACATGGGTTTGCCGCGAAGCTCGCTCGTCGCAATCTGTCGGGGGCTTTGGTTGCTTCCTCTTCTGCTTTCACTTACTCCACATTGGGATTCCAAAGAGCTGCCACGTACCCTTGTCAAATCTCCAATCCATGTTCTAGTCGATGATTCTGAAAGTATGTCAATGGACCATGACGGAAAAATTCCAGCAAAGCAAGCGCAGGAGTTGCTTACAAATTTGCGCAAAGCTTGTTTTCAACTCGGATGTGAATTGAAAGAGACGCTTCTGTCCCAAGAAAATGCTCTGACCAAACGTGGGTACACACCCCTTCGTCAAAGTTTAGAAACTTGGTTTGCACGCACTGGTCATGATCCGTGGCTTGTGATTAGTGATGGGGCCGACTCTCAGCCCTCTCTGCCATGGTCTGCTCAGTGGAAGGGCATAGGTGCTGAGACAGAGACATCCACGCGTGGTATGTTTGTTGGTTTTGCTGATAGTGCAAGTGAACATCTGTGGATTGAGATGCTTAACCTTGCTCCTGTTTCGTTTGAGGGACGACCTTCTACATTCAATCTCATTCTGCATCGCAAACGCAAAACGCTAGCTGCCGAAAATGTACAAGTGCAAGTCCGTTCGGGTTCGCAAATACTTGTCTCAGAGAACGTGCTATTTCCTGAAGCTCAAAGCTCTGTCGAAAGTTTGCTAACACTACCTCCTCTTGAGCGAGGACAGCATGCTTTAGAGTTTCGTGTGCTTGCTCCGTCTGGCGAGACCACTCTGTGGGATAAAACGGTGCACGCATCGGTCGATGTGGTGACGAATACTCTTGGAATGCTCCACCTACTTGGAAGTCCAAGCTGGGATGGTCGCTTTCTGCGCCGCTATCTAAAGGCCGAACCCAAATATGATCTCATCAGTTTTTTTATTTTACGTGACCCATGGGACTCTCAGGATGTGAATGAGCGTGAGCTCAGTTTGATTCCCTTCCCAGTCGCTCGTCTCTTTAGTGAGGAGCTAGAGCATTTTCGTTCGGTGGTTCTGCAAAATTTCAACATGCTTCAATTCTTGATGCCGGAATATCAGCGTAACCTCGTCGATTTTGTCAAAAATGGTGGAAGCCTTCTGTTCCTTGGTGGTCCTCGTGCACTACAGAGTCAGGATCTTGCGCACTCCCCTCTGCGTGATTTGCTGCCCTTTGATCCTCGAAATGTGGGGGAAGCATCCTTCGCAAATCCGTTATGGCAGAATGCCGAAGAGAGTGTCGATAAAAATGGCCCGTGGTACGACAAAGATCTGAAGTATCGTATTGCTTTGGCGCACCCGACTCCAAGTAAGCGTGCCTTAGCGGATGTCTTTGAAGAATGGTCGCTCAACTCCGATGCATTCACGCACTTAGGCTCCCTGCAGGGGTTGCATCATATGGAGAATGTGCAATTCAAAAAAGAGCACACTCCCTTACTGGAAGCTGTGACGGATGATGGTAGAAAGATCCCTCTTGCAGTTGCATCTTATCCAGGCAAGGGGCGAGCGATCTGGATTTTTACGGACCAACTCTGGCGCCTAGCGATGACAGCGACATCGCAAAGTTCTCGAACAACCTACAATCATCTTCTTCAAAGCGCTTTTGCGTGGCTGCTACGTCAGGATTTTCGCAAACCCCTATCGATCGCTCGTTTTCAGTTGGAGTCGTGGGGTCCGGCCGCACCGATCGATTGGAGTGTAGCTTTGGAAGGTTCTGCGTTGCAGTACTTTAGTTCTGACACGAACTGGAAGCTTAGCATTTGTGATACACCGGTCGATTGGAGCAAGGTGCTAGTCACAAAGCCTGGGCCTAGCGTAGCCCATTTGTCGGGAAAACTAGATTCTCACCTTGTCAAGAGCAAAACCTGTCGTCTCGAGGTTCGAGCAGAGCATCCCGCCTTTGGCTCCGTATTAGAGGCCCAGACGACCGAAATCCCTGAGATGCTTAGTGACCAAAAACTTGGCGCCAGCGAGTTTAAGATGCAGGAACTTGCGGAAAAGACTGGAGCAAAACTCTTGTGGCTCAAGGACTCTGTGCAAACTGCAGATGCTATCGAACCGTGGCTTGAAGAACATACTCGTCGCAACGGCGTTCTCCTGTCCCCGCGTTTCAAGACCCTGGCAAATCACTTTTGGATTTTTGATTCGTTGTGGTTCTTTTTTCTGCTAATCTTCCTCCCTTTGGAGGTTCTGGTTCGACGGTGGGACAAACTACGGTCCTAGTCGAAATTGACCTTCGTCATCCATCCCGAGCATAGCTGACGGGTCGCATCTTAGCTGCTGTACAGAAGCGATCTTCGTAGGTTTACTCGAGGTCTAACAACAAACATCATCAAAATTCCTAGGGCTGAGTAGCGACGTCGGTAGGTACAGGTGATCTTGAAAGGGAAGCGTAGTGATAGCCAAATCAAAAATGCACGATAAGATGTTCCTAAAAATTATAATTGCGTTCGTGCTCGGTATACTTTACGGGGTGTTCTTTCCCGACTACCTCGGCCCTATGGAGGTGCTTTCGACCATCTTCATTCGTTGTATTAAAATGGTTGTCGTACCGATTATTTTCTTCTCCCTCATAGCAGGGATGTGCAGTCATGCTAATGAAGAGCATGGTATATCTCGACTCTTTGTAAAGACTATCGTCTATTTTGAAGTGATGTCGCTTCTTGCTATTCTTGTCACCTTTGCAGCGATGCTTTTCTTTGCTCCGGGCGTAGGTATCGACACCAAAAGCTTTCCAGAGATGAATATCTCCCACTATGTTGCCAAAGTTCAGGGCTCTAGTCTCAAGCAGTTTGCATATAGTATTTTTCCTGACAATTTCTTTCATGCGATGACGGAAGACCATCTGCTTGCTGTGATCTTCTTAGCGCTTATAAGTTCTGTTGCCATTTTGCGTATTAAAAATAACGAACGCATTTTGGGCTTTGTCGCAGATGCGAACAAATTTTTCTTTCAGATCATTCACATCATTATCGGTTTTTCTCCGATCGCAACCTTCGCATCCATTGCTTATTCCGTTGGAAGAGCAGGTATAGACAGCCTGAAGAATTTGGGAGCCTTGGTGCTGGTCGTTCTCTTCAGTATGGCTGTCTTCTGTGTGCTGATTGCGGTTATTGCATCGGTTGTCTTTAGGATTCCGGTTTTCCGTCTGATGAGTTTCCTCAAGCAGGAGATGATTTTGGCTTACGCCACCTCATCTTCAGAGTCCGTGTTTCCACAGTTGCTAGCAAAATTGCAGAAGTTTGGATGTTCCAAACGCATCGCAAGTTTTGTCTTGCCGATGGGTTATTCCTTTAATCTCGATGGGACTGCAATTTATGTGACTGCAGGTGCACTGTTTCTTCAACAGGCCTATCAGGTAACATTCTCTGTACACGAATACTTGATGCTATTTTTGGTCTTACTTGTGACTTCTAAAGGAGCTGCTGGTGTGACCGGAGCTGGTTTTATTACGTTGTCTGCAACACTTGCAGCAATTCCAGAAACTCCGATTCCCCTTGCAGGTTTGAGCATACTGTTGGGCATAGATCGTTTTATGTCAGACGCTCGTACCATATGCAATATCGTGGGTAATGCGCTGGGTACGCTGATCATTGCGCGTTCTGAGGGCTCTCTTGAAATTCCTAGTGCAGAGCAGCTTCTTGCCGATACGGATGCTACGACTCCGACAGAACGTTGATTTAGGTCTTGTCCCTCGTCACCCCCGAGTGGAGTGCGTAGCACGAAACCGATGGGTCGCCTACATTGAGCTTCGTAGGCGCTTCGACGCTTCGATGTAGAACCACCTGGTTAAGCAGGCTTCGTCGAAGGATGACAAGAGAATACGTTACTGCTTTGTGCCTTTTGCACAGGCTCCGGGATCTGCGGTTAGTACACAGACGTCATATCCACTGAATTGTGTGTTTAGAGCAGACAACTTATTTGATTCTGTGATTATGGCTTCTTGAGCTTTACTCAAAATATTCTTATCTTTCATCTCCTGAATCAGATTCGCAACTTTCTCGGCTTGTGCGCAACTGGGTCCTAGAGCTGCGCCTGTGGATGTGATGCGGCGTATGATCGTTGCGATGCCTGCAGCACCGGTCATCACAGCTCCTGCAGCAATGTAGGGGTGTTTTTGGACTGCTTTACTAAAATTCCCCGATTTGTTTTTTATCAGACGTGGCCCAAGGAAGCCTAGCACACCGGTCAGGACGCTGCCTCCGATGACAGTTCCGATGTCTCCCCAAAATTGTTGGGCATCTTTTTTTGCCTGTTCATTTTGAAATTGCACTAGACAGGAGTTTTGCAAATCCATTAGAGACTGCGTGAGTCCCATAAATAGCAAGACCGTCCCATCGTACGTGGATTCAGCTTCGCCTAATTTGGAGGCTTGAAGTGTAAATTGATCTGAGAGTGCATCTTTAAATTCAAAGTTGTCGGTGAAGGTTAAATTGTAAGAGCATTCCTCTTGCTTGCTTGTTGAGAATTCTGCTGTGACACAAGGGTTGATAATGTAGAAGAAACGTCCATTGCTAGCAGCTAGATCCGCATATTCTTTTGCGCTAGTTTTTGTGCTTACGACTTTGCAAAAAGTTGGGTTGCCAAAAGCGTCATCCCAAGGCCAGCGACGCTCTTTATAGTCTGTAGATGCTGCTACTTTCGCATACTGTTCTTCGAGCGATTGGTGGTAGCTTGCGGCACAGCGCAGTATTTGAACGAAGTTGTTGTTACTGTAGTCGATTGTAAACGTTGGTACGCTGACACCGAAGTCTCCTAAGCTTACTGCGATGGATGATACGCCCACTTTCGAAGTGCTGGCATCCAAAAGATGCAGTTTAGATTCTAGCTCTACTGTACTCACAGTTGCTGAACTTGCCGTCTGCGTCGATTCGTTTTTTTTGCATGCAAGATTTATAAAAGAGCTGAGAAGAATAATGGAGACAAAGATTTTCATGGTTTTTTCTCCGTAGCATTTTTTGTGCTATCTGTGTTCATGCGGGCTAGAGTTGTTGCTAAAGTGGCGTCTATATCGGTGATCTGCTTTTGCATAGCTTGAATTTGAAAGACGAGAGCGTTGACATCTCCACAGCTACAATTGCGAGTTTGTGTAGTCCCCAGTGCAGCTTCTTGCTGGTAGGATTTGACGAGGCTGTCGATTTGCGCCTGAGTTTTGTCTGTATAACAACCTGCATCCTCACCTGCCATGCTTGGGAGTGGTCGCACCATTGCATCGATACCGGAGCTCATGAGCATGGTGACTAAAGCACCAGAGGCTGCTCCCAGCGTGCCTCCAACAGCGCCTCCGACAGCTTTCCCATTTCTGTTGGAGAGTTTTTTCACACCAAAGGCAGCTCCACCGAGTGCACCTGCAACACCTCCAGCGAGTGCTGAGTAATTCACGATCGCTTCACGAGTATCTTGTGAGGCAACTGTGCTCTTGCGAAGCTCCTGACAGTGCACATAGCTCGAACCCAAAACCTGACTGAGGTGGATGATCTGACGGCTGAGTGTGCTTTGCCGATTCTCTAGTTCTGCAACATTTTTGAAGAGTGCAAGATCGGTCTGACGTCGCTTGCTGGTGAAACTAAATTCGACTGATCGTGTGACCTGTCGACTGCAATTGTTGGTTCCGAATGCATCGGATTTTTCTAAGCGAACTGGGTCTACGCAGGCGCGGATGTAGTAAAAGTATTTGCCGGTCGGTGCGCTGGGATCACGAAAAAAAGGATCTGAGAACGAATCCCCAACGAGTTCGCAAAACGGAGTTTTCAGAGCAGCTTGCCAAAATTCGTTGGCCTGGAAGATGCGATTTTCTTCTTCTGCATTTGCTTTGTCTTCAACATATTGCAATATGTTTGCACCACCGTCGATCACTCGGTTGCTTGGACAGCGCAATATTTGTATGTAATCCGCAAGTGATGGCAATTGGTAACTGATAATCGGGGTATCGTAGAGAATAAACGGTTGTATACCGACACGTATGCCATTAACCCTAAAGTCAGGGAGATCCAAGCGCATCGGATTGACGGTAGAAAAATTCAGATCGCTCATCTGTACAAGCGAGAGGCCATCGACGAATGAGGAACTGCTCGATTCTCTGTCGAGTCTTTCGTGACGTGTTCGACACGACAAAATGACTAAGATTCCGATACAGGCAATGTACACACGACTTCGATAGTTCATCGCTACCTCTATAAAAACCCGTCATTTCCGTCAGCACTGTCATCCCCGTCATGAACGTAGTGGAGTCGAGGGATCGCCTGCATTGAGCTTTGTAAGCCCTTCGAAGCTCTGTTCGTAGGTTTTGAACACCTTTCAAAGTCAAAGCACCTGGCTAAGTAAGCGATCCCTCGGCTTCGTGCTTTGCATTCCGCTCGGGATGCTTTGTACTCCGCTTGGGATGATGGGGTTGTGACCAATTCTTCTTGTCATTATACCATAGCTCCATTCTAATGATTTCAAACCAATGCGAAGGGGAGCTCGGACGATGGTTGCAAGATTTGTCAAAGCTAGAATTGCGGATGGTGCGTGGATACGACATATGTTTACGGAGGCACAGCGCCTTTCTCGTGAGTATGGTAAAGAGAATGTCTTCGATTTTAGTTTGGGTAATCCTGTCTTAGAGCCACCTCCAGTTTTCAAGCAAGCTTTGTTGAAGCTTATACAGTCGGATGAGAAGGGATTGCATCGCTATATGGAAGCGAGTGGCTTGCAGGAGGTGCGTCGCTACTTAGCGAACAAGCTCTCTCAGGAGCATGACTTAGCTTTTACCCACAAACATATCACACTGTGCGTTGGAGCGGGTGGGGGGCTGAACATTGTTTTCAAGTCTTTACTCAATCCTGGGGATGAGGTTGTGGCTCTTAAGCCATTTTTTCCTGAATATCGCAACTATGTCCCCAATCATGGAGGGGTGCTGCGCGAAGTAGCAACAACAGACGACTTTCAAATCGATTTTGCCCAACTCGAATCTGCAATCACGTCTCAAACCTCTGCTGTTCTTATCAATTCGCCCAACAACCCTACCGGTGCTATTTACCCTGAAGCGGATCTGCAGAAGTTAGCACAGCTGCTTACTAAAAAATCTCAGGGCCGCGAAGTTCCGATCTACCTGATTACGGATGAACCGTATGCGAAGATACTCTTTGATGATGCAGAGTTTGCGCCTCCTGTTCGCTACTATGAACATACTATTGTCGTTACTTCGTATAGCAAAGACCTTGCGATCCCAGGAGAGCGTATTGGTTATGTTGTAGTCTCTCCGCATTGTTTTGAAGCTGATGAACTCATCGATGCCTTGTCGTGGTCGCAGCTGGCTTTGGGGCTTGTCAGTGCGCCTGCTCTTATGCAGCGTGTGATTCCGCTCGTTGGGGATGCCTGTGTAAATCTGGATATGTATCAGCGCAATCGTGACATACTCTGGGAACATTTTATGCAGCTTGGTGTGCAATGTGTAAAGCCACAAGGTGCTTTCTATTTTTTTCCACGTACACCAATTGCAGATGATGGCCTATTTGCGTGCAATGCATTGCGTGAGCGTCTTGTTATGGTTCCGGGACGTGCTTTTGGAGTCCCTCATCACGTGCGTCTTTCGTTCTGCGTGCATACTGAGACGGTCTTGCGCAGTTTAAAGCCACTTGCAAATGCTTTCCAAAGCAGCCAGAAAAAAGACAGAGTCGCCCATGCGGAAGGGCCTATATAAAGCAAAATCTCATCTTGGACATTTTAGATTGAAAGCACTCCGTTTAAACACATTTCCTTTGGGGTTGCTATGTTCATTCGATCGATGATTTTGACTTTGTCGTATTCCTTTTCAACGTTTTTGTCTGCGCAATCCACTTGGGTGGGGTTGGAGAAGACTCAAGTGGACTCTGCAAGTCAGGTTCCTGTGCAAGAGAAACCATGGGAGTGTGGTCCTAATGCATTGTTTAGAGCCCTGGTCTTGCAAGATATACACGTCGGTCCTTATGATGAGTTCCGAGATCAGTGCCCACGAACGATGGGGAATGCCTTGCTCTGTAAGGAGGTGCAGACCCTTGCTGGAAGCTATCTCTCAGGAATAATCGCAGTGCCTCAGGCAGCTCCTTATGCGGAATGTCTTGCAGATTATGCAAAGACCCATTCATTGAGAGTGGATGTTCAGCATCACAAGTTAGGCAAAGAACACGTCGCTTTGATTTTGAATGAAGATCTTGCTCTAGCCCGTCCTGTTCTTGTTTTACTCGGACGTGGAAGATACTTGCACTATGTTGTGGTGCATGGTTTTGATGCGGCTTCAAATACAGTAAAATATATCGATACGGACAACAGTGAGCGTAGCGCTGACTTTGCTGTCTTTTTAAAAGAGATGGATATGGATCGCTATCGCAAGCTGATGAGCCTCGGAATGAGTATGATGAATGCGATGCTTAGTGAAGAACAAAAGCAAAGCATCCAGACCATTCTTTCTGGCTATAACATCATTCGCTTTCTTCCCAAAAACGAGCTTTGATTCTCGCGGCTGACTGTTGAAGAAACAGCATTGACATTTGAATGCAACCTCATTTATCTCGATGTGATTCTTTTGATCATATTTAGAAATTAGGTTGCTCTATGAAAAAGCTTTGTATTCTAGGTTTGCTGTTGAGTTCGCAAGTTTTTGCGGACACTTTTTTCTTGTTTCTATCAAAAAATGATCAGGATGAATGTGTAGAGACGGTTGAGGGGAAACTCGATCACGACACTGTTTTTGTCTCAGAAGCAGATTCTTTGCGTTTGGAGACAGAGTATTCTGAGATTCTTTTCTTCTACGCAGCCGAGTCTTTGATGGGGACGCGCTATATAGTCTCATCTTCTATGGAAAGAACCCAGTCACCAGTGTCCACATGTTCATCTGTCGAGAGCGTGCCTCCTGATTCACCCCAAAGTAGTTTAGAGGGCTTGCTGAGTGATACGTCTTATGTGCGTTTGTGGACGGACTTAGAAAGTAGCTCGGATGAGTATGAAGATGAAGATGAAGGTGATCCCCGTATTTCAGCTGCTTCCAGTGATGAGCAAAGTGACTCCGAAAGTGATTCTGGTTACCAGAGTGGATCTGAGCGTAGTTCCAATATGAATTCCTCAATTTTTGGGCGTCTTGATGTTGATGGGCGTGTTGTGGTACCCAGCTTGTTTGGGGATCAGCCGGTTAGTCCTGCTCTTGCAGAAACTGGCGCGCGAGTTCTGCGAGCAAATCTTGTTATCACATCAGGGAATCTGCTCTGATGAAAAAGTAATGGCTTCACTCAGCCGAGCAGCCTAGCAGTGTGAGCAGATTTTTGGCATCAGCTGCAAATCTATGTTTTGAACTCTACCTTCCGCCTGTATTGTCTAAGCCTACTTTTTGCTTTTGAAACTCGACGCTAGTGATTCGCTGTGATAAAACCTTAGGCATATACTGCTGACACAGACTGGATTGGAATGGTGGCAATCATGCAGGCGAATGCGCGAATCCTTAGTTCTGCTTTTCTTTGTATAGTGTTTTCTCTGACGCAAGCCTTGCTTGCAGGGGATCCGCAAAATCACGCAACCGGTATTGCGGAGCGTCGGTTACTTGGGCTTATCGAGTATCTTGCTGGAGACTATTCTGGTGCTGTCGAAGATGGCAAAGTCATCAACGCAACCGAATATGATGAAATGACAGAGTTTGCACATACTGCAGCCGAGTCTTTCAAAAACCTCAAAAACAAATTGGCATCCGAACGCCAAGACCAGATTTCCCAGAAGCTCCAAGATCTAAAAGATTGTATCGCAGAAAAATGTGCCCAAGAAAAACTGCTGGGGCTTACCCATTTTTTGCGGGATGAGTTTATTGAGGGCTTTGGAATTAGCCCAGCTCCATCGCAGAAGCCAAGTTTTGCAATGGGCCAGGAGGTCTTTGCACAAAATTGTGTGTCCTGTCACGGTGCACAGGGGCGGGGTGATGGTCCACTCTCTCCAACTCTCAACCCTCCACCTCGTAGTTTTCATGATATAGAAGTGATGCGTCATGCTTCTCCTTTCAAAGTCTTTAATACCTTGAATACTGGAATCACCGGTACGCAGATGCTCTCATTCGAGACGATCTTGACGCCAGAGCAGATGTGGAGCGTAAGCTTTTACGTGATGGGCTTGCGTTTTCAAGATGACAAAGAAAACGTAGTTTCAGCAGAGCAAGCTTCTAAACGGTGGACGCAGTGGGCGAGTCAAAATCCAAGCATGCTTCCTCCCGACCTTGCTTTTCTTGCGCGTCACTCCGATGAAGAGCTTGTCACATGGATGACGGAAAACAACGTTCAAGATGCTCAAAATCAGCACAAACCAGGACCCTACTTCGGTCTTGGTTTTTTGCGCGTGCTTGCACCCTTTGCTCCTGAGCTTGCTCTCAAACCAGGACAGGGTCCTTCAGCAGATTCGTCATGGGATTTTATTCGTAAGCATATTCAAATTGCCAAAGACCAGTTTGCAGCTCAGGCCTATGATGATGCAACCAATACGCTTCTGGACGCTTATCTAGAAGGCTTTGAGGGTGTAGAAGCTCCACTTGCTGTGATTGACCACGCCTTGCTGCTGACAATCGAACGTACCTTCTCAATTGCAAGGACTTATGCCGCAAAGGGGCAGCGCAAAGAATTTGATGAGACGATTGCCGATCTTTTGGGTCTGCTCTCTCAGGCGCAGACACGTTTGGATGAGCATGCACATGAATCGACAGGCTGGCATAGTGGAGATTTCTTCAGTGCGCTTGTGATTATTCTCCGTGAGGGGTTTGAGGCCTTTCTCATCATTGTGGCTCTGCTGATGATTGTAAAAACGATGAATGTGCCCCGGGCTCGGATCTGGATCCACGGTGGTTGGATGCTTGCTCTGCTCTTTGGTGTTTCTGCGTATGTGCTCTTTGAACGTGTGCTCAAGATTTCTGGAGCAACCCGTGAGACTATCGAAGCCTTTTGCACGCTTGCTGCAACCGTGGTGCTCTTCTACACCGGATTTTGGTTGCTGAGTCAGGCAGAGATGAGCCGCTGGCAGAAGTATATCAAAGTGAAAACCGGACAGGCTATAGATACGCAGCGTTTGTGGATACTTGCTGGGATTTCGTTTATTGCTGTTTTTAGAGAGTCTGCAGAGACGGTTCTCTTTTATTCAGCATTGCTAGCAAATGCAAAAAGTTCGAGCCTGGTGCTTGCTGGCTTTCTTGCAGGTTTGCTGATGCTGTTTACGATCTGCTTTGCGATTCTAAAATTCAATGTGCGCATACCGATGAAGCAGTTCTTTTTTAGTACCAGTCTTTTTATGGTCTTGTTGTCGGTGGTGCTTGCAGGCAAATCCGTTCACGAGTTGATTGCTGCGGGTTACATCAAAGCAACCCCAATGAACAGTTTGCCTTTCGTCGACGTGCTTGGGTTCTATCCTTTGCAGGAAACATTCCTTGCACAGTGCCTTGTCTTAGCCTTGGCAGCTGTGCTTTTGCTAAAAAAAAATTTTATAGAGCCAAGAGTCGTACGAAATAAATCTGTCGAAACCTAAAAACGTTGATCCCGACTTTAGCTCCGTCGATCCAAGATCACCGGGCTAAGTGAGTGATCCTTCGCTGGAGCCTGCTCTGAGCGTAGTCGTAGGG
>CAZWOL010000058.1:0-15755 GCA_964635325.1 uncultured Pseudobdellovibrionaceae bacterium | reverse complement strand
GCTATTTAGCAGAGATCTTGTTACCTCTAGCTGGATTTATATGAGACAGCCCTGTATGGGTGGGCTATTCGATTCTGAAGGCTTGGCGTATTTATGTGTTTATGCTAAACTGCTTTTATGTTTTTACGGGGCGCGGAATGGGATTGAATACACGAATTACGACAGACCTGGGTGATGTGCGACTAATCAAGCTTATTAAGCTCGAAGCTCAGCAGACCCATTGCTCTCTTCGGGAGGTCATTATTAGAGCTCTTGAGGGCTATTTCTACAATAAATTGGAGCTCAAAGCTTTGCAAAAGGCAAGCGAAGCTATGTTCACAGAATGGAATGATCCCCTGGATTCGGATTACGACAAACTATAGGAACTTATCATGGTCTCTTTCGGAGATGTAGTCCTAGTTAAATTTCCATTTTCCAACCTTGAATCATCCAAAAAGAGGCCGGGTCTTGTTTTAGCACAAATTGAATTGTCTTCAGAAATACAACTCGTCATTATCGCTATGATAACCAGCAAACTAGACACTCTGAAATTGAAAGGTGATGTGAAGTTAAAACGCTGGAAAGAAACGGGTTTACTTCATCCAAGTATCGTACGCATTTCTAAGATCGCAACGCTTGACAGCGAAATTATTCAAAGAAAAATGGGCCAAATTCAAAAAGAAGATTTAGCTGCGATACGTTTGAACTTCAAAAAGATCTTCAAAGATTTGATAGCCCGCAGCTAAAAAGCAGACAACTAAAGCTCTGTTCGAGACTTGCCAGCTAGAAACAACGTCATTTCGTTACCCAAAATCTTATGCGCATGTGCGGAAGGATGGAAGAAATCTCCGTAAAAGAGGCTGGCAGAATCCAAATCACCTTGGTCGCGCTGCGCAACAAGGTCTTTGAACATGTCAAAAATATCGGGCTGATAAATCTTAATTTTCAGTTTTCTTTCTAGTTCATTCAACTTTTTGGCAAGTCTCGTGTTATACGATACGATCAAAGATTCTACTGTCGCACTCAAAAAGCTATGCACAGGGTGCTTTGCGGCAGCGAGCTCATCTGCAAAATCATCGTCTTCATCATCAAGACTGAGAAGAGAAGCGACGCCACTAGCAATCGCAACAACTCCATCAAAGATTTTTTCTGCAATAGGTGTGTCATTCAACGGAGGCAGGTTAGGAATCAGAAAGGTCCTAGCCCCACTACGAGCTAAACGCGTGATGCTCGTTTCGATATTTTCTAGCGTAGAAGTCATTCCTACGCCTCCGTTTTTAAAATCGTTACCCCCAACCCAGAGAACAACCAAAGTATCTTTGCTAACTTTGTTTTGTACCTTTTCTAAATATGAGCTCACCTGTCGCTTTACGCCCGGAACTTTCGGCAAGAGCCCAGACCCACTGGTTGCTCCACCAAACGCATAGTTGTTGCCTCCTTCACGACTTGCACTGAGACTCCATCCAAAGTTACGAGCAAAATGCTCGGCCCATACCGCACCATCAGAGAAACGCTCATTTGGATAGAGGTGGCAGATAAAGTTGGAACGTGCACCGCCCCCCTTCGGACAGGCATTTCCCATATCCGAAAGGCTATCGCCAAATACAACCAAACCGTTCAACCCTGCAGGAGCTTTTGCGACAGGAAAGGCCCAAAGGCTTGTCGACAACAAAAATCCGACCAATGGCACACTCATTAACTTTCGTAGAAACATAGCAGTCCTCTTCTGAGTTTTAAAATGGTGCGGATTTATAGTTGATGATGAGGATAGAATCCAGTGACTTTCTCAACTGAAGTCAAGATAACGTCACCTTTGTCTGTGGGATTGACCAGTTATGAAGATCATTCGTCAAACACTGCCATTCATTCCATGCACAGCTAATCTCATCTTACAAATTAGCTAAGCAGGAAGAAAATGCATCTAAACGAATGATTTGTCGGAATGATGCTCACGTCTTGCCAATCCTCCACCCTGAATACCCAAGAGTAACAAGATTCCTACGAGGATGAATGGCACACTTAGCAATTGCCCCATATTGAAGGGAAGACCATTTTCAAATGCAACTTGGTTTTCTTTGAAATGCTCGATCAGTGCTCTAAACGTAAATGCCAAGATACATCCAAGACCTAGCAAGCGACCAGGCACGTAGGAGATCCGTGTAAAACGATAGAACAAGTACAACACAAAACTGATCGAAGCATAGCCAAGCGCTTCGTACAATTGTGTTGGGTGGCGTGGATAGTTGTCGACCCTTGAGAATATGATAGCCCAACTTACATCTGTGACGCGTCCGACGATTTCTGAGTTGAAGAAGTTGCCCATACGTATAAATGCACCTGCCAAAATGGAGCAGATCGCAATACGATCACCGATCCAAAAAAAGCTCATTTCCGGATTTTTACGTGAGAAGAGATAGACAGCAATCAAGACGCCTGCATAACCACCATGGCTCGCTAGACCACCTTCCCAAACTTTGAGAATGCTAAGGGGATTAGAGAGGTAACCTATCGGATCATAGAATAGGCAGTGCCCTAAACGAGCACCCACAACTGTACCAATAACAATGTAATAGAGAAGAGATTCACAAAGTCGAACAGACTTCTTTTCTTTCTTGGTAATGCTTACAAAAATTGAGTTACCAATCAAAATACCCGCGATAAAGAAGAGGCTGTACCAACGCAAACTAAAGGGTCCAAAAAGGTTGAGGATGTCAGGACTCACATCCCATTTGAAATAATCGCCCATCGGTCTTCCTTTTTTATAAGTGGCTAAGCGTTCCTTTTAGTTTAGCAAAGCTTGGCCAATTGGACCCTAAGAATTGTGACAGTGTTGCTTACACGATCGCTGACAAGGGTTCACGAGTATTTTTGCGCTCGCGAATTTCCTCTAAGAGCATGTGCATGAAGTCTTCTTTAGTGAAGCTCTCCTGTTTCTCTACGCCATAGCGACGCACAGTAACGCGCCCCTCTTCAAGTTCTTGATTACCAACGATCAGCAAAATAGGCACCTTGCGTACGGTATGAGTTCTAATCTTTTTACCAAAACTCTGCGAACTCAAATCCGCTTCGGCACGAACAAAGTGTCGTTTGAACTGGGCTTCGAGATCAGCACAATAGTTGTTGCAGCTTTCGTTGACGGGAATGACTGCAACTTGTACCGGTGCCAACCAAGTTGGGAACACACCACCGTAGCTTTCCAGAATATAGCTAATGAAACGCTCATGAGTCGAGAATGGCGCACGGTGAATGACCACAGGACGCTGTTCTTTGCCTTCGTCATCGATGTAACTTAGGTCGAAAGTTTCGGGCGCAAGGAAATCGACCTGAATCGTCGAGAATGTTTCTTCGCGACCCAGGAGGTATTTGAACTGAATATCGATCTTTGGCCCGTAAAACGCAGCTTCACCAACACCTTTATAGTATGGCGTACCGTTCTTCTCGAGAACACGTTCCAAAATCTCACCCGCTTTTTTCCACATTTCGGGTGAGCCCTTAAATTTATCAGACGCCAAATCTGGTAAAGAGAGACGGAAACTGTAATCACGAATTTTCAAACAGGAGTACATTTCATTGTAGAGCTCGAGTGTCTTTTGAATCTCGTCTTCCACTTGGTCGAGACGTACGTAAAGGTGAGCATCGTTTAAAGTCATCCCACGCACACGCAAGAGTCCAGAGAGTTCACCCGACTGTTCGTAACGGAATGTTGTGCCATATTCAGCTAAACGAAGCGGCAAATCTCTGTAGCTACGCTGAGCACTCTTATAAATCATATGGTGGTGCGGACAGTTCATCGGACGCAGGTAATACTCTTCGGTATGACCGGTATCTGCATGGTGACATTTCATAGGAGGGAACATCGACTCTTCGTAAGCAGGCAAGTGGCCGCTTGTCAGATAGAGCTCTTTTTTTGCGATCGGAGGTGTGCACACACGTTTGTAACCCGCTTGGAACTCGACCTCTTTGACGTAGGTCTCCAACTGGTCACGTAGCACAAAACCGTTAGGAAGCCAAAGGGGTAGCCCCTTGCCGATCATGTCATCAAAATGAAAAATGCCAAGTTCTTTGCCTAATTTTTTGTGGTCGTACTGCTCAGCAATTTCGCGACGCTTGATAAAGTCTTTCAGATCTTTTTCAGTTTCAAACGCAAGAACATAGATACGTGTGAGCATCTTGTTTTTCTCTTGCCCAAGCCAGTAAGCACCCGCAACACGGTCTAAACGAAAGGCCCCTGCTGGGAGTTCGTTGGTATTGAGGACGTGTGGCCCCTCGCACAGATCTTCGAAGGGACCATTACGGTAGAACGAAAATTCCGTTGTTCCACGTTCTGCTAAATTTTCGATATTGATGAGTTTGTAAGGTTCATCCTGCTTTTGCGAACGCAACTTGGCTTCGTCAAAATTCAAGTCCTCACGAACGAAAGGCTGCGCTTCTTGAATGATCTTGCGCATTGCTTTCTCAACATCAGTGAAACGTTTTTCGCTAAAGACTTGCGTTCCAAAATCAAAATCGTAGTAAAATCCGGTTTCCGTCGGGGGACCAAAACCAAGTTTGGTGCCTGGGAATAATTTTTGGATGGCTTGTGCCAGAACATGGGCAAGCGAGTGACGAATTGCATACAAGCGAGACTTTTGGTCGTCCATTGGTTTTGACCCCGTTTCCTACGAAAGCTTAAAAGAAGACTTTGGAAATCTTCTTTTAACACCAAGGAACTTTCCAAGGCTAGACCGAACTTGACGCACCATTCAAGACTTCACGCAGTATGCGGGCCGCGATGACGGGAGATGAGTTAATGTAGCGACTTGGGCAATTGGCGGGCCGATTCTTGTCCACCAGAAGTTTGTTGTAGATCGCCTCAAGAAGCTTAATACCCGTCTCAGGATCGCTACTTGCCATCATTTCAATTTTACGCCGGTGCTGACCATCCGCACGTGATGCCATTGTTTTAAGCAGCTCACAACACTTCTGCGAACGGCTGATAAGTACACTGGCGCGCTGTTTCGTCGTCGGATGAACGTGATCGAAGGAACCCTTCTTGCGTTCCACTCTCTGTATGCGCAAACGCAGTGTATGCCACTTTATCCCATAGCGATGAAAGATCTTCCCATCAAAGCTACGATCTAAGTCACCTTTCGACACATAGCCCTGCCAATTCAGAAAGACTGGGCCCATTGCCTGCTTACGAATTTTGTCAGGGACCTCGCTATTAACGATGTCAACATTGATGTGTGGATAGATGCGACCGACGATAATGCAGTGAAAGGAAGGAATCAAAGTTGGATCTTTCGCCGCCTCTTCCAAAAGAGGACGATGGTCCCTATAAAAAAAAAGGTCGGCATGATGCCCTAGCGAACGCTCCCAACCCACCTTGACTAACAAGTTCTCGTCAATAACGCAGACACGTGGTTTATCACTCATAGTGGAAACCATTTCTTGGTAGTTTTTATTTATATGATTCTTAGAAGAAAAGATGACACAAATTTCGAGAGAAGCCTAGAGAATTATTCATAAAATGTTTTGCTGCTTTATCCATCATCTCGAGCGAAGCCTGCTTAGCCAGGTGGTCTTGTATCAAAGGAATTCACAGAAGGTTTGACAAAAATCAATGCAGACGATCCCTCGACTCCACTTCGTTTCGCTCGGGTGACGGACTTCACTACGTTCTGCTAGATTTAAAGCCCCCACGCAAACTGTATGCTTGATATCCATCTTTTTGCATTTTTTCTGCCAGCACTGCACTCTGCGTTCCAAAGGTGCAGTAGATCAAATAGCTTTGATCTTTCGCAAATGTCTTGTACTTCGCAAGTAGATCATAGAAATCCCAATGCGTGGCTCGCGGATGATGATTGTGTTCAAACTGCTCTTCACTCTGACAGTCGATCACAATTGCATCATCGGGAATTTCCTCCTTAAAAATATCCGAAGACATGAGATCGGAATCATCCATTTGCAAAAGCGTCAGCACTTTACGTTCAGCAAAGGCTTTGTCCAAAATGCTCAGATCGATTTTCTTCATTTCAGCTTCGAGACGCTCAGGCGAACAGGCTGTCACGGGTTTTTCAGGAACAATCTGGCAGTATTCTTTTACCTGAGCACAGAGATCATGCAGACCAATCTTGCGTGAAACTTCGATAATATCACCTTTGTCCGACGCAATCAGAGGCCTAAAAATCGGAGTTGTGATAGCTGACGAAATCGCATTCAAATTCGTGAGCGTTTGTGTCGACACCTGACCAAGAGACTCACCCGTCAAGATACCTAGAGAGTCTGTCTGTTCGACAAGTTTTTGTGCAGCAAGGTAGAAGAGACGCTTAAGCACAACCTGAGAAAAGGCTGGGCTCACCTTTGCAAGGATTTCTGCAACCACAGGTTGAAAGTCAATGACGTTCAGATGAGGCCAGTCTCCGTAGCTCCAACGCTGAACAAACGGTAGCATGACCTTCAACATGGAAAGCTCATTCGCAGAACCTGCTAAATTGCAAAAGAGGTAGCGTAGATTCACACCACGTTTTTGCATCATCCATGATGCAACGGTCGAATCAAACCCACCAGAGACCAAACTGACGCAGCTACCACCGGTTCCGATCGGCAAACCTCCTGGACCAGGTATAGAATTTTGGTAAAAATAAGCACGCTCATCACGCACTTCGATATTGATACTCACATCAGGATTGTGCAAGCGCACCATCGAGGGCACGTTCCCAACATTGAGAGCCGAACCCAATTCGCAACTCAAATCCATCGATGTAAAATCATGCTTTCCAATACGACGCGTCTGGACAGCAAAGGTTTTACCCTGAATACGCTCCTTGTAAAACTCTGTCCCCTCGCGAACGATGGTCTCTCTATCCGCAGCGCATTCATGCTCAATAACCGAAAAGCTGTGCACACCAAAAACTCGACCTATAATCTCCAGAGCACGTACATCTTCGGTCTGCAACCAGAGTCGAGCCCACTGACCTTCGAGTGTGAAGGGGATCTTCTCTTTTTTGAGCGAAGCCCGCAGGTTGGTGCGTAGACGCTTTTGAAAGCGTTTGCTCACCGGACCAGACTTGATAACCATTTCACTTGCGATGCGAATCAGAATTTTCAAAGAACTATTCCTCGTGCTTTCTTCTTTTTTAGAGCGTCTTCGGACGCAGAGCGAGACGCTTTGCATCGGCAAGTGCCTTGCGATCCATCAACTGCAGACGATACTCGCCTTGATGATAGAGTGCAGCTTGGTCACGATAATGTGAGTTTGCAAAATAACCAGACTGTCCTGTCGGATTGATGCCCCATGATTCGAGTGGATTTGCAAAGTCGATCACCCGACGAGTGGATGGACCTGCTTCGACTTCGTGAAGACCTGGTCCGATAAGAAAGTAGAGGTTGTTCACAGCTTCAACCGAACCACTTGCAGCAACAGGGCCGATATTCATCAGCCATCCTAGGAATGCATTGCGACCCATAAGGTGCTTGTGAGCCACCGTATGGACGCGTCCCCAGTTCCACTGACGCGGGTTGCTTCCTAAACTCTCTTTCAAAGCACGAATCGCATCGTTCCAAGCAGCAATCACAGATTCCTTTTGCTGAACCTTGCCTTCTTTATCCTGCCACCATGGTGACTCTGGATTTTCCATAATATGAATCAGGGTGTCATGAATACGATTGGAATGACGGAAAGCATCAAAGAAAGATTCCGTCAAACGTGGACGAAATATTTTTTCAGTCAGCTGCCCCATAAACTCATGAAATACGGTCGGTGCATTTTCGTCGATAGCATGACGGAAGTCCCATTTTGATAAAAGAAAATGAGCATCACGGGCAATCGGATCTTTGCTAGCCTCGTCTTCAACCAATGGCAAGAGACGATCCAGTATGCGTCGGTAAATACGTATCTGTGTTTCGAGTTGCAGAGCTTTGACACCCTCGACAGACCACTGCTTATTCATTGGGAGGCGTTCTCGCAGAGTATCGTAACGATAGTCTGGATTGTAGTAGCCTCGTACTTTGTAAGGATGATTGGTAAACGGATCTTGGTTAGCAGAGACTATAAAGCCTTCAGGTGGGTTGATAAGCTTAGGGTGAGACTCAAAAGAGTGATACCCCAAATACTCGTGCTCACCAGACGAACCATCGAGAATGAACTGCTCTTCACTTGCTGCAGAACGTATAGGGAAACGAGCTGCAGTCCACCATGCAATGTCTCCCTTTGCATTCGCATAGGTAACATTCAGACCAGGTGAGTGAATGAGACCAACCGCATGCTCCGCATCTTCGACACTTTCACTACGTGCGAGTTGGTAGAAGCTTTGAAAAATTTCGTTATCTTCATCCAAAAAATCCCACGTGATCGCAACTGGAGCTTGGATGCGTTTTAAACCGTCGATAACATTATTGACGATAGGACCATGACGTGTGGAGCGTACATCTATTTTGAGATCAGGCTGACCTTTGATCTTGATGATCTCCGTATGTGTTTCAATATTTTCCCAATGGTCCTTGAACCACACTTGCTGAGCATTCTCAGGGTTGACTTTCTCTTGGAAGAAATCCATCCCATCGTTTTGCAGCATCGTGATCCCCCAACCCTGCTTTTCGTTGTGCCCTAGCAAGGCCACGGGGACACCTGCTAAGTAGTGTCCGTAGAGCGAGAAGTTAGGAATTTCCATGTGTGCTTCATACCAAACGGATGGAGATGAAAAATTAATATGTGGATCATTTGCAAGCATGGTTTTTCCAGAACGTGTCCATCTTCCGGAAATCACCCAACCATTCGACCCTTCAAAGCCTGTGAAAGCATCAATGTCCCAGTTTTTTGCAAATGCAGTAAAGCTCTCTAAAACAGCAAGGTCTGGACTCTTGCGGAACGAAGAGCCTGCAAGCTGTTCTGACGTTAATACATCTTTAAGAAATTCAGGACCGAGTTTTTCATGGATAAAAGCAAAGAGGGGGTCCGAACGCAGAGCTTTGACAAAGCTAAAAGCCATGTAAGCAGCTATCGCAAAGGAGTCTGTACTTTCGAAAGGCCGCACCTGCATCCCGAGCACTTTGAACTCGAGCGGGAGCGTACCGGTTTTGATAAATTCATTTACACCTGCAACATAGGCAGCGATCGCTTGACCCTCTGGAGAGTCTGGACTAAGTTTTTCAGCCAATCGAGCAGCGATGCGATGGGTGCCGAGCGTACGAAAGAGGCTGTCATACTTGATGAGTTCAGGGCCTAATATTTCTGCGAGTTCTCCCCGTCCAAGCCGACGCATGATCTCCATCTGGAAAAGACGGTCCTGCGCATGGAGGTAGCCGAGTGAAAAATAAGCATCATGCTCACTTTTGGCATAGATGTGAGGGATTGCCCACTTGTCAAAAAGCACTTCGGTCTCTTCTTTCAGTCCGGCAAGCGCAAGTTCTCCCTTATGCTTTGGCTGCATAGAACGCAAATAAAGTGCAACGACCATGGACAAAGAAAACACCACACAGATGCTAATGATCACAAAACGAGTCAGCTTTCTCCGCATACGATCCCCTCAATAATGAACATAGGGGGACCTTATGCCATAAAGAGCCGTGTCCAGCTAGCCAACTTTGCGAGAAAACGCCAGGTCTCTTTGGCATTTAACGCTTTACAGTCGGAAGCAGCGGGGAGATTATGCTGCGTCCAAGATCTTGAATGTGTGTACAACAAAGATGAAAGATCATTTCAGGAGATTTTATGCGATCAAAAGTACCACTTTGGAAAAACGGTATAGCGCTTCTTTTTGCAATCGGAAGTCTGACCGCACAGGCGCAGGACTGGCCTACGGTTGAAATAACCATCCCTTGCGAAAAGTCCGACTTTAGAGACACTTGAGAGACACTTGTCTCAGCCGCTGCGAAAGTCCATGGAACTTAACCACAGCAAAGCATAGGTGTTCTGTTTATCGCAGAAGGGCTATGCTTCCTGATGTGCACTTAATTAAGTTTTTGAGGGCAGAGGCGGAGGCTCGATACACCTTCGAATGCATCGGCTTTTACTACGACGAAGAAGAGGAATAGGTTTTCCGCACGCTATAAAAGAATGATTCGTACCAAGAACAAGGTTTTGAGGAATACTCATGCAACGCAAATTCTTTTTTCAAGTGCTTTCTGTCATTTTCGTGGTCTTCTTTTCTTGCCTAAGATCCCATGCTTTTGCAATGCAAACGGAAGGCCGCAAAGCAAGTTGCTGCAAACGTGTGGTCACTGCTTTTGCCCAGGCTGAGCCATATCATTTTACGATTACAGGTGTGCCGCTTATTTTTATGTCGGTAGTTTCATCTGGGCTCGCGATCCTTATTTGCATAGATGGGGACTGTACCTTTACGCCTTACGCTGCAGGAACAACCTTAGGTTGGGTCGGTACTGGTCTGCTATCCGCAAGTCTTGCAACGGGTTTCCTACAGAGGATGGGGACTATTCTTCTTGGTCCTCTGGTGGGGATCGGTTTTTTAGTGTACAAGAGTGGGCTCAAAATAGCGGAACATAGCTCCCTCTGTTTCCGTGAGATGAGAGATATGTGTCCGTACAAAACTGTTCCGACCCACGATCCCGAGTCCCTAGTTTTGCAGAAAAGATAAGCACTCCTTGTGCCTTCATCCCTCGCGTTCCTAGTGACAGTGCCGCGCAATCGCCTTTACGCTGCTATCGCAAGAATAATCTATTCGAATGGTGCGAACGGGGAGACTTGAACTCCCACGCCCTTGCAGGCACTGGCTTCTGAGACCAGCTTGTCTACCATTCCAACACGTTCGCAAAAGATTTTAAAAGCCAGGGATCCGAATTTATTCGGTTTAAAAGATATGGTGCTGGAGAAGAGACTCGAACTCTTACGAAGTTGCCCTCGGTGGATTTTGAGTCCACTGCGTATACCATTCCGCCACTCCAGCGTGCATCCACTATGTGGAAGAACGCAAGATCGTCGTATCTGAGAAATAAATCAAGAAGATTCTTTCGGCGGAAATTATTTGCCTTTTTTTTAGCCACCTCGTCGGTGCAATTTCCGTTCTGATTCATCTACAGGCATAAGCTCAGAGTCCGGACAGGAACGATAGAATCGATCGAATCCACTGATGTCCGAAATATGCGGAGCATAGACGATCAGTCGACGGGCAGTCGATCTAACAATGTCGTGCCACTGAAATCCAGTGTACATACGAGCGCCCAGCAAAGGATAGGGTATGTTTCTTTCTAATAAAAGAGCGTTCACTGCAAAAGCTAAACTCTGAGCTACTACTCGCTCTAAATCCGAGGGATTATGTTCCAATCCCATTAGTAGCAGACGGGCAAGCAGGGCAGGCAACATATCATCCTGATATGGCGAGCCCACAAAATCAGGTATATGCAGCGCAAAAACTGTACCTTCGTCAAACTGACTGTACACAAAAGCAAAATTTTGGAGAACCCGTCTCCTATTTCTGACATCGGATCCAATGAGAAAGTCGGCATCTCCAACGACACGAGGACTACGATGATCACGGAGATAAACTGCAACATCACGAATAAAATTTGGAAAACCTTGTCTAGAGAATACAGGAGAATTCGGAGTCTGATCGAAAATTCTCAGCAGATCGGGATAAAGACTTTCGATCTGCGACTCCAGTGTCGGCTGTCGCATTAGATTTGTGCAAACATCTGGGCTTCTATTATCCACTGCTCCGTATAGAGAGCCCGCTTCTAAATCAACTTGAACACGAGGCCGGAACAATTGGCGTCGAGCATAAAGAACTGTAGCAACTATCCCAATTGCAGCAGCTCCTGCAACATAAGCCCACGAACTGGATCCTGAAGACGAAGTTGCATCAGAGGTTGATGTCGCATTGTGATGATGCTTATGAGCAAAAACAGCAGGATACGGTAGAAACGAAGATACTAAAAGTACGACGGACACTAGTTGGACTAGTCTGTTCATAAAAACCTGCATACATAATAAAAGTGGCTGAATGCCTCCTTGTATCACTGGAAACAAAGGCTGTCCAAGCATTTCATAGCTTATGCTTCAAAGAAAAAGAAACCAGACTTGCAGAAAAACACCTAGTTTTCTGATGCTTATACAGATCACTAATGTTCAATGCCTTTGAGAATTGCATCTGCGATTTTTGCCTGGCCGTTGAGACTGAAGTGGAAGCAGTCAGGGGCCATGTCATCACCTTCGAAATTGACCTCTGCAGTTTGTGGCAGGTAATGAAAGCTTAGTTTTGCCTTGGGATACTGTTTGACGATCCAAGCATTCGCATTTTGCACAACTTTCTCCGTTTGCTGTCGGTAATTGCGAATACGCGTTGCAATCTGACTTATGTAATCTGAAGTGAGATGCACCAGCTCCTGGTTCTTTTTCTTGATGTTAAAATGAGAAAGCAGACTCACCTGCCCTTGCGCTAAATAACGGTGCCCAAAGAGAGTCGGACATTTGCTAACATAATTTGGAGGCAAAATTGCACTTAAGTAAAGAGCTTCAGGTGGAAGTGTCTCCACATGCGGGGGACTAGGGGATTGGAAATTATTTTTGCGCAAGTCACGACAGGTGCTTTTCTCACCATATGCAATAACAGAATGCGAAAGTATGGAATCGGAGCTAATCAGTTGGCTCATATTCAAAAAAGCAGGCACATAGACACGTGTCCCCTCAGGGTGAGCTTTGCCATTACGAGCCATATACTCGAGACCTCGACGCAGACTCTCACCAAACTCCTCGGATGTGGTGATTGCATTCATATGTGGAGCGCACAGATCATTGCTACTAAACAACACAAAGATCATAGCCGGCAGTTGGTTTTTTCCAGCATCCAGGAGACGATCCACCTGACGCGTTAGATTGCGAATCTTAGCTCCGTTATCAGCAGCAATAAGAATACGACCAGGCTCAGCTTGCAAACGACGCCCTACCAAGTAGGACCATCCGTACTGAGGTGTATTAAGAAAGGTCTGTGTAAAAGCACTCGTTAGATTTGCATAAAACCAGTCCGTATCCCCGTAATACTCACGTATACCAGGCCACAGCACCTGTGGACGCTCAGGATCTCCAGAAATGCCAAAGCGATTGAGTCGCTCATCTGCAGGAGCATGCATGGAGGTCTCTGCGGTGACGACCTTCCACAATTTGGCATAGTCCAAAGAAAGAGCAGGGTGAGCACCCGCCCCGAGTGCAAAGCTATCCCCAAGCACACCTATGATGGGCGTCGAACCCTGTGCGCTGAGAATAGAACTAAAAAAACTGAGGGCGACAGCATAGAACATACAGATCAAGCGTTCCACACGTTTTGGCTGCTGGCTAAAGTACTGAGGCATCCGAGGAGCCCTTTCTGAATTAGGGAGAAAATTCTATCATAGATATACAAACAGCTAAAAGTAATGGAGCTTGCAATGAAATCCAAGGCGGAAATCGTAGCCAACTGGCTGCCGCGTTATACAGGCACACCCCTCGATGAGTTTGGCGAGCATATACTGTTATGTCCCTTCTTCGATTATGTCGAAAGGTTCGCAGCGCGTTTTAAAGCACCTATTCGCGGACTCGGTTTTCCGATGCAAACATGCACGAATGAAGCTGGACTAACGATCATCAACTGCGGCATGGGTTCACCTAATGCTGCAACAATTATGGATCTGCTCACTGCTGTAAGCCCCAAGGGGGTACTTTTTCTAGGCAAGTGTGGGGGTACAAAAAAGTCGACAGAGATCGGACACTATGTTTTGCCAACTGCGGCCATACGTGGTGAAGGAACATCAAATGACTACGCTCCTCCTGAGGTTCCAGCTCTACCTTCATTCAAACTGCATAAGTTTGTCTCCGAGAAAATAATCGAAGCAAACCTTGAGTACCGCACAGGCGTAATCTATACAACCAACCGTCGCGTGTGGGAGCACGATACTGAATTTAGAAACAAACTGCACCGTATGCGCGTGCTTGGTATCGATATGGAGACTGCGACCATTTTTACTGCAGGATTCATGAACAACATTGCTCGAGGAGCACTTTTGCTCGTCTCCGACCTACCCATGACTCCGGAAGGAGTTAAAACAGGAGAGGGTGACAAGAAAGTAACAGCTCGCTATGTCGACAAGCATTTGGAGATTGGAATCAATGCAATGACGGAGATCGGGACTAAGGGTGAGAAGATCAAACACTTTAGCTTTTGATCTGCTTTCAGCCTGATATTCCCACTTGAAAAAAACGATGTATTTTCCTTCGCATGAACCATCCGCACAGATGCTTTCACTTCAGCACATCACCCGCACTTACTTACAAAGCCTCGCGATAGAGCGTCTATAAAAGAAACATTGTAAGTCAGAAGGAATTGATCAATCCTTGTCCAGAACTTTCAAATTAGGACAGATCATGTATAAGAAAATTATCGCACGAATCCCCGAATCAACTCTCAAGCAATATTCCACTGGAGAAGAAATTGCCAATAGCATCATCCATGGCCTAGGTGTGTTGTTTGGTATAGTCGGGATGACGATCCTCCTCACGCTTGCGAGCTTATTCGGGACGATGACTCACTTTCTCTGCTATTTGATTTATGGCTTGTCAATGATTCTACTATACACATCCTCGACGCTCTACCATGCTCTACCCAGTCTGAGCGCAAAGAAATTTTTCAAAGTCTGCGATCATGTATCCATCTACCTACTCATCGCTGGGAGCTACACACCATTTTTGGTTTTAAACATTAAGGGTACTCTTGGATGGGTATTAGTCAGTGTGATCTGGGGCTGCGCACTTGCAGGGATTATCTTTAAATTTTTCTTCATCGGACGTTTCACTTACGCATCGACACTTCTTTATTTATGCATGGGTTGGATGGCCATCGTCGCAATAAAACCTATGGCTGCGGCATTGACATCAAGTGGAATGCTCCTAGTTATTGTGGGTGGACTTGCTTATACATTTGGAACCATCTTTTATCTCATGAAGCGTATTCGCTACCATCATGCGATTTGGCATCTCTTTGTTTTGACCGGTAGCGTATTCCATTTTGTTGCTATTCTAACATCATCAAATTTCGACTGGGTTGTTTGACCACCAGTCACATAAGGCTTCCATACAATCCAGTCAGAGCAATACACTAGATCAAAAGGCGAGCTGTGCATTGCAACTCAACAAAACACAAGTACCTATTATTTTTGAATATCCACTAAATCCCTTGATATAAAAAATAAGATCGGATATTAGAATGGTGGATTTCATCTCGAAAAATCAGCAATTTTTAAGGATACGCATATGAAAAAATTATTATTGCTAACCGTCTTGTTTATGAGTGCAAATTCTTTTGCTGCTCTGACTACTATCCACGTATGGGATAAGCAAACAAACACTTACCATGATGAAGCTGCTGAAGCGGAATGGAACGAAACAATAAAAGCTTATGTTATCGCTGCAGAAACGATGAATAACTTGAATCGGCATTTCCAGAACCATGATTTTTATGCTAACGAACAAGGTTTTTGGGGAGATCTTGCAGGCTATATCCGTTGGCAATACCCAGTTGTAAGCCAAGCTCGTGCTGAACAAGCAGCAGCCAATGGTGAAGTGTTTGAAGCTAGAGATGCTAGCGGCGCTGTTCAAACACAGCAAGCTCCAGCTCCTGTTGTTATCCATGCAGCTCGCGTTGCTGAAAGAGGGATATTTGCCCATGCAGTTGCCCCTAATGTAAACAGACTGGGTGAATCGCTTGCACGTGCCCTTCGCTGTGGCGACCAACACGTCGGCAAGCAGTAGGAATTTTCTCTCTAGGGCCTGTACCTAGTTTCTTAAAAGCTTGATCGCGCGCATTATTTCTTAG
>CAZWOL010000057.1:0-17259 GCA_964635325.1 uncultured Pseudobdellovibrionaceae bacterium | reverse complement strand
CAAGTTCGTCAAGTTCGTCAAGTTCGTCAAGTTCGTCAAGTTCGTCAAGTTCGTCAAGTTCCGCGGAAAATATGGGGCTTCCTCCTGTGCGATCTTGGTCCCTTGTTCCAGGCTGGATGATCCTTCTTTTGGCACAAGCTCGGGCTATTGGAAACAACGCAGGATCTCGCTAGAGTTGAACTCTTAAATAAGCTACATTGCTGCGAACCGTTCTATTGAAGGCTCTCATGATTGACGATTACAACAAGCGCAGTGCACATATCAAAGCTGAAAAAGACAAGGCTAAGATCCTTCGCAAATCACATTGGTGGCAGACGCTTATCCAAAATTGCTCCTGCTACTACTGCCAAACACCTCTGACTTCGGACCTGGTGACGATGGACCACATAGTCCCCCTCAGTCGAGGTGGCTTTTCTAAAAAAGGGAATGTGGTACCTGCCTGCAAGGCCTGCAATACTCACAAAAAAGATGGAACTGCTGTCGACCTTATTCTTCAGCAACTTGCTGAAGAGCGTCAGTCCCAACCGTCATCCCGAGCGGAACAAAGTGGAGCCGATGGATCGCCTGCTTAGCTAGGTGCTTTTGCATCGAATGGGGCCGTCGAAGATCTGACACAGCTCAATGTAGGCGACCCCTCGGCTGTGCTCGAGGTGATAGGTTGGACTCTCATGACAGAATAATAACTCCCGAAAGGATCTTAGAAATGATTCATCTATCCAATATTGCCAAACACTTTGGGGATCGTCCGCTTTACAAAGATGCGTCTTTGCAAATTCGTGAAGGTGATCGCATCGGTCTTGTTGGTCCTAATGGTTCGGGTAAGACCAGCCTCTTTCGCATCATTGTTGGAGGTGAAGCACCAGACGCGGGTACAGTTGCGATCGCCCGAGATACGGTGCTCGGATATTTTTCGCAAGATGTTGGAGATATGAAGGGACGTTCTGCTCTGCAAGAAGTTATAGCAGGTGCGGGTCGTGTTGCTGCTTTAGGTGAGGAACTCATCCAACTCGAAGCGCAGTTAGGAATGGACCTGCCTGAAGATACGATGACTAAAGTGATCGAACGCTACAGTGATGTGCAAGCCGAGTTCCAACACCGTGGTGGCTACGACATCGATGCGCGTGCCAAGGCTATTCTCACTGGGCTAGGCATTGGTCCTCAGGACTACGATCGTCCTGTTGAGTATTTTAGTGGGGGATGGAAAATGCGTATTGCACTTGCCACTATCCTGACGCTTAACCCCGATGTGCTACTCATGGACGAACCGACCAACCACTTGGATTTAGAATCTATACTGTGGTTAGAGGAGTGGTTGCGCAACTTCAAGGGTGCGCTTGTGATGACAAGTCACGATCGCGAATTTATGAATCGTAGCGTCAATCGTATTACGGAAATTGCGAACGGAACACTCACCACATACAATGGCAACTACGAATTTTATTTGAAAGAACGTGCTATACGACGCGAGCAACTTCAGGCCTCCTTTCGACGCCAGCAGGAGATGCTCGCAAAAGAAGAAGAGTTTATTGCACGTTTTGCAGCGCGTGCCTCTCATGCTGCGCAGGTGCAATCTCGTGTGAAGAAACTCGACAAGATCGAACGCATCGAAATTCCCTCCGAAGCCAGAACCATTCAGTTTGAATTCGACATACCACCACGCAGTGGCAATGATGTCGTGCGCATGGATCATCTGTCGAAGTCGTGGCCCCTGCCCGAAGGTGGATCAAAATCCGTATTCGGAGGCGTCACCGGTATGGTGCGTCGACTCGACAAAATTGCGGTGACGGGTGTGAACGGTGCTGGTAAGTCGACATTTCTAAAAGTACTGCTGGGTCTCACAGCTCCAACCGAGGGTGTGGCACAACTCGGAGCCAACGTGCGTGTCGGTTATTTTAGTCAGCATTCTTTGGAAACGCTGAACGAAAAAAATACGGTGATCGAAGAGCTCACACAGAATTTACCCAACCTCAAAATTGGAGCTATCCGCAACCTACTCGGTGCTTTTCTCTTCAGTGACGAAGAGGTGCACAAAAAAATCTCAGTGCTCTCCGGTGGTGAAAAAAGTCGGGTCGTCCTTGCTATTATTCTAGCAAGTCAGGCTAATCTTTTGGTTCTGGATGAACCGACCAACCACTTGGACATCGAGTCACGTGAGATTTTGCTAAAAGCGATTGAGAAATTCGAAGGCACGGTGCTTGTTGTCAGTCACGATCGTCACTTCTTGCGTGCGATCGCACACCGTGTCTTTGAAATTAGTCACGGTCATCTCGAAGTTTTTGAAGGCAACTACGATGAGTATCTTTCGCAGCACGCTGCAAATGCGTAAGCCTTGCGAAAAAACAGCCTAGCCTGCTTGGTTCAATATTCTCAACGTTGTCCAACCAGCTCCAAAAAGGCCTGCCATATTGCAGCTGTTATGCAACAGCAGCTCGATCCTACTGCTAAAAAGATGGAAGAGACCACAACACCTGCAATGGGCCCAGCTGCCCATTTTTGATTTGCAGGAACGTAGCCTGCATATGTAGAGCAATAAGGAAAAGTATTTGCTGTGCAAGAGGAAGAGGTATTGCCCGTTTGTGGAACGCAATTATAAGGTGTAATTTGCGTTCCATTTTTTTGGCAACAGGCGGATAGACCTTCATCGCAGGTGTTAATTTTATCTGCGTTTATAGAAGCAACAATGCCTCCGATTGATGCCCCCATAACAAGTAAACCTGTGATCCCTATGCAAGCACCACAAGCACCAATGGCTCCGGCTCCCAATTCTGCACGAGCCGTGCTTAAATTCAAGAAGAGTACGCAGCTGATCAAAATCTTAAGTAAACGCATGAGTAGATCCTTTCCCAATGTTGTCAAAAGCTCCACGCTGTTTTAAGCACCGTCATACAAAATATGCGAGCGAATTTTCTTAAATTGAGGCTCTGCGAGAAAGTTAGGATTGTCACGGTCATCTCGAAGTCTTTGAAGCTAATTGCGGTGAGTATCTTTCACAGAAAGTTGCTATATAACGAGTCTCATAATGCCAGCTCCAAAAGACATGATGCCTCCAACTAAACCAACAATTGAAACTGCTCCGATTATGACAGCTCCAGTCTTCATTTCTTGCTTAGGAGCATCGAAGCCAGTCGTTGTCGGGCAATAAGGGAAGAAATTACTTTCGCACACCGGTTTATTGGTTGTTTGAGGAGCGCAGGCTGTCAGTTCGATGTTGGTTTGAGTTAGGTTTCTTTTGCAGCAGACGGAGATGTCCCCCGTGCAGTAGTCCATCACTTGATTATCTGATGCTGATGCTATAAAGCCCCCGATAGATGCACCAGTTAAAATCAATCCACTCGTTATACAGCATGCTGCAATCAGTTTGTCATCTGCTGCTTTTGCCGTGCTTAAATTCAAAAAGAGTATGCAGCTCATCAAAATCTTAAGTAGACGCATGAGTAGATCCTTTCCAAGCTTGTCAAAAGCACACACTGGTTTAAGCACCGTTATATAAAATATACTAGCGAATTTTCTTAAATTGAAGCCTTGCGAGAAAGTCAGGATCGAGCGTGCCACGCAGCTTGCGAATGTCCACATGCGCAAGATGTTGTGCACTCAACGAACAATCAGAGATCTCCTGTTCTTCGTGATGTGAGTATGGACGAGCGAGTGCGAGTTGACACTGCTGCTCGATGTCGGCACGACTCTTGAGATGGTGAATCCAGTAACGAAAAGTACTTGTAAATTTTTTGCTGTCAGGCCAATTGTTGAGTTCTGTGCTGGCATCTTTAACCATCGCAAAAAATTTGTCGAGGTCCTCGATCTCGGACACGGGAGTATGTGTTGCTTCGCGTAGCTCTGCTTCTTTTTCTAAATAGTATGGTGAGTAAATTTCACCTTCAATCAGACGTCGTGAATCCAAGGTGAGTGATCTATAGCTTGCAGCAACATGAACAAGAGTTGCACTCCCGCTTTCATTCAACGTCATCGCAATTCCACTGTGTCGTAAAATAGCTCCGCTTACCGATATTCCGACACCGATGCCACCACTGAAGCCTTTGTAGGTTCCAAAGAGGTCCTGGGCATTTTTTGCATCCAAATGACGCATGTGTCCTGAGGCGTAGTGGTAGAGATCCCAGTTGATCGCAAGACCAACGGAATACTCTTTTCTAAAGTCGAGAGGAATCTGAAAGCCGACTTTGAGTTTTTTGCTAAAGCAAAAGAGCGTAAAGGGCTCCTTGTATTTGGATACACCCACAAGGGTTTCGTGTCGGTGCC
Source organism: uncultured Pseudobdellovibrionaceae bacterium (assembly GCA_964635325.1). Lineage (GTDB taxonomy): Bacteria > Bdellovibrionota_B > Oligoflexia > Oligoflexales > Bog-1112 > BOG-1112. The sequence goes on along the minus strand of CAZWOL010000057.1, from coordinate 13,005 downwards.
CATGCACGCGTGTGCCGTTTGCAGAAACAAGCTTGCATTCATCGTAAGGTAGCACTCCAGGGTTTTGCTTCCAGTACTCGGATTCTGCAAGCGGCTTGAGCTCGTATTTTTCAATCCACTCCTCGAGTGGGTTTTTTGCGTGAAGAGTTGATGATCCTAAGCATAGAGCTAGCGCCCACTTTGTCCACTTCATCTTATACCTCTCAAGGCTTTTACTGCATGTATATTAACGATGCTTAAGGTAGAGAGTTGTAGGTGAATGTTCGCTGAGGTTGGTGCGCAGATGAGACGTGGTGAAGGTGGCCTATAGGCCAAGCACTTGCAGAGCGATGTCGATTTTACCGAATGGTGCAGAGACTTGGAAACCCGCAACTTTGCCTTCGAGTTCTTTGACCATGCTATGAGCGACTTCGATCCCGATCTTTTGTCCCTCTGCAGCATCTTTAGCTTTTTCCATGCGTTCCATCACACTTGGAGGAATTACGATGCCAGGAACTTCGTTGTTCATGAACATTGCGTTGCGATAGCTAACCAAAGGCCAGGCTCCAACAATGATGGGAATGCGAATATTCATGCGATCGATATCATCGAGAAAGCGATACAGAGCTTGAATGTCAAAGACGGGTTGGGTGATGGCCCATTCAGCACCCGCTTCGACTTTCCAGGCAAAACGACGCAGCTCCAAGTCGTGATCGTGGTGGACCGGATTGACTCCGACACCGATCGTAAGCGATGCGGTTTGTCCGATCGATCTTCCTCCCAGATCCACACCTCCGTTGAGTCGATGCACCATGTTGGTCAATCCAATCGCATCGACGTCGAAGACTCCGGTGGCATTGGGGTAGGATCCCATTTTGGGTGGATCACCGGTGATTAAGAGCATGTTGCGTAGGCCAATCGCTTGTGCTCCGAGCATGTCGGATTGCATACCCAGCAAGTTGCGATCGCGACACGTGTAGTGCAGTACCGTCTCTATACCACCCTGCTGCTCAATCATAACAGCAGTCAAAATCGCACTCATGCGAGCACTTGCACGGGGGCCATCAGGTATGTTGATAGCATCGATGCCTGCTTTTTTTACAAGTTTGGAGCGTTCGATGATGAGAGACGGATCCATGCCTGATGGAGGTAGTAGCTCAATAGAACGTACGAGCTTGCCTTCCGAAATTTTACGGGCCCACGCAGATTTTTCTCCAAAGGGGGTGCGTGGGAGCTCCTTGCTTTCATCGCTACTGATATGCACATGTTCAACTTCTGAGTTGTGAATCGCACGAGCATAGCGAATGGCATTGCCCATCGCATGCGTGTGTTCAGGGGATGTGCCGCAACAGCCTCCGACGATCTGCACACCGATTTGCAAAAATTCTTTTGCAAAATGCGCCATGTATTCAGGAGTACTCATATACATCTGACGGCCATCAACAACCTTGGGTAGACCAGCGTTGGGTTGTAGGCATAGAGGTTTTGTGATTTGTGAGCGAATCTTTTCAATGCAACTGAGCATCGGTTGTGGTCCGACAGAGCAGTTGAGGCCAATAACATCACAGTCCCATTCTTGTAGCTTTTGCATCATCCAAAGCAGTGGAGTGCCTAGTGGTGAGATTCCTTCTGTCGTGATGGTGACGTGCGCAATGATTGGAATTTGTGGAGCCACCTGACGACATCCCAAAATCGCTTGGTGAAGTTCGGAGAGGTCGGAGAAAGTTTCAAGCGAAATAAGATCTACACCGGCTTCGACCAAAGCTTTAATTTGCTCAGCGAAGAGATCCTGAGCTTTTTGAAATGAGGTTGGTCCGAAAGGTTCGATGCGACAGCCCAGTGGGCCTACGCTTCCTGCAACGTAGACGTGATCCTCAGCCGCTTGGCGTGCGAGTTCGACCGCTCGTGTGTTGATCTGATGAAGTTTGTCATCGAGGTTGTGTTCGCGAAGCTTAAAGCGATTGGCTCCCCAACTGTTAGTGCTGATGATATTGGCGCCTGCTTTAACGTATTCACAATGTAAGTCGAGAACGAGGTCGGAGTTGGTGAGGTTCGCATCTTCAAAGCATCGATTGATGAAGATGCCACGCTTGTAGAGTTCGGTGCCTATGGCACCATCAAAAAGTAGAACTTTCTTGGCATGAAGAGCATCACGAAACGATTCCACAGCAGCACCTTTCTATACAGTAACCGGTAGAGATAGTCCTTTCGATGTGAGAGTGTCTGGCTAAGTAGGAGGTCCTTCGACTGCGTGCTGGATCGACCCGTCATCCCGAGTGAAACGCAGTGAAGCCGAGGGATCTCCTACTTAGCCAGACACTCTCACATCGAAGGGGGCCGTCGAAGAACGGACAAAGCTCAATGTAGGCGACCCCTCGACTACGCTCGGGGTAACAGGTCGACTCAGATGACAAATCACTCAAAGCCCTTTTTCAGAGGCTTTTGATAGCGACTGTAAGCGAACCTTTGCAGCTTCATCGGTCTTTTGGGCAAGAAAGAATGCTTCTGCTGCTAAATCAGGACCGCGGATATGCCAACGTTCTGCATCTAAGACGACAACTGAACTGACTATAAATTTGGGATCCTTGTAGGGCATCATACCTGCAAACCAAGTCACCTGTGCTTTGAGCTCTTGCGAAGTGAGTGTTCCGGTCTTTCCTCCGACCAGAGGCATAATGTCACGATAGCGCTTGCGATGGAAAACGCCACGAGCTGTGCCACTCACGACAGTTTTGTGCATGATTTGTCGTATTTTCCATGTTGTTGCTTCATCAAGACCAACTTGGTCTTTGAGTTCGGTTGTCAGTATTGCGTTGGGGGAGGTTGTGATGCGCAGTGGTTGGGGACGGCCTTTGTTTGCAATCAGTAGGTTGAACCAAGCAGCATGCATTGGGCTGAGGCCCACGCGACCAAAGCCTGCTGCAAAGCGTCCGACGGTTTGTATGTTGGAAGAGCCAGCAAGCGGCAGGTCAATAGGGCTTAGGGGAATATGAAAATCTGCAGGAATGGGGTGGCCCCATCCAAACTTGCCTGCAAATTCTGAGATCAAACCCATGCCAACATATTGCACAGCTAGTTTTGCAAAGAAGCTGTTGCAGGAGTGTGCAAAAGCACTTTCTAAGCTCATTCCGTCCGATTTGCCGGGTGCAAAGTTATACATCCACAATCCATGTGGGTTGACGTTGGAACAGCGATCGTGGGCACTCATTAGACTGGTTGGATCAATATGCACCACCTGCAGAGCTGCAGATGTGGGTACGAGTTTGAAAATAGATGCTGCTGGAAAACCTGGATAAAGGCCTGTATGGACGTTTGCACCCCACTTGCTGGGTTGGCGTCCCTGAGCCATCGCAAGGATGCGACCCGTCTCCACTTCGACCACAACGACCGAGGCGATTGGATTGCCCTGCTTGCGAATAAAATCCTGCAAACCCTTCTGCAGACGCGGATCCAAAGTGGTCAGAACGCGTTGACCATTCGCTTCGGTGATAAAAATAGCTTGTGTATCATCGAGAACGTCGGGGAGGTCTACCGGTAGTGCAAGGGGTGAGCGCTGTTGCTCCGAGCTTCCTGTGGTGACAGCCCGCATGGGTGTAAGCGGCACCGCAAGTGCGAGTGCGGTGAGTGCTGTCAGGGAAAAGTAATGATGTATCTTCATAATGGTTTTACACTTTTGTGATTCTATTTTATTAAGATAAAATCTAAAAAGTTTTTATGTCAAAGCAAAAAAGAGGATTTCTGTATTAAAATTATTTCCTCATACATGATCAGAGAATTGGCGCCGCAGTTTCTCTTCATCCTGACTATTTTCTGCTCGGTGATTTTTATTTCCCAACTTTTGCGCTTATCCGATGTGCTCATGGCTTTCGGGTTCAGTTTGGAAAATATTCTGCTGCCGTTTCTATTTATTATAGCACCTTTCCTCTCTCTTATGATTCCGGTGTCCTTTCTTTTCGGGACCTTGATTGTTTTTATGCGATGGAGCGCGGACAATGAATACACGGCTCTTTTGACAGCAGGTATGAGCTTGCGACGAGCTGTGGTCCCGGTTCTTATGGTTGCGAGTGTAGTCTTCCTTGCTGCTTTTTATGCTTCGACCAACTTGGAAGCATGGGGACGTCGTGAGTTTGAACGTTTTCTTTTTACCAAAACCAAAACTGAAATTGACAACATAGTCCGTTTGAAAATCCAAGAGGGGACTTTTGCCGACAATTTTCTTGGGTACATTTTTTACACAGAGACTATTGCCAAAGACCGCGTACACTATGAGAACGTACTTATTGCTCCGCGACGGGACAGTAAGGAGAGTGACTTTGTGATGACTGCTGCCCAAGCTGAAATTACGGGTTCGGTGAAGGATGGCTTTCTCCATATGATCTTACGTAACGGGATTTCCTATTCGATGAATGAGATTAGCAAAGAGGTCACAACACTGCAGTTTGAGCAAGCGGACTTGGACTTGCTCCGAGCTTTCAGGGAGAAAGTCTTCGGTCGTGATAGCCTCGATGAGGACTACCGTAGTTTTTCGATTGGAAAACTTTACAAGTTTGTCAAAAAATTACAAATGCAGGAGAAACGAGAGGATGAGGGAGAGTTTTTGCGGGCTCGCTACCTATTCTATTCTCGTGTGATGACGCCGTGGATGGTCTTTCTTTTTGCGTTTTTGGGTATGATTCTTGGTATTCATGACGCGCGTCAGCAAAAAAACTGGAGTTACTTTTTTGCAATTGTCTCCACGATGGCCGTCTTTGTATGTATCACAAGTTTTCGTTGGCTTGCTGAGCAAGGTTATATGGGGGGCTTCGCAGCCGCTGCCTCTCCGCTGCTGATTTTTGCGCTTGTGGTTGGATTTTTGTTTTATCAAAAAAACCGCTTACCCATTTCCGAGAATATTCTAGCGCTAAAGAATTTTCCGTGGATTGGCAGATAGCGAAAAATCCTTTAAAAGTAGCAAGCCCTAGCGAATTATCTTTATTCCCAAGAGACGGAGAAAAAATATGCGAAGAGTCGTCGTGACCGGTTTAGGAATGGTCTCCCCGGTTGGTTTAAACGTAGCCGAATCGTGGAAAAACGCATTGGAGGGCAAATCTGGTGCGGATACGATCACTTTATTTGATGCCTCGGCCTATTCGACGAAATTTGCTGCCGAGGTCAAAGGTTTTGATCCCGCACTTTATATGGATGCAAAAGATATACGTAAAACAACGCGTTTTATCCAATTTGCAATCGCTGCTGCTAAAGAAGCTATCGAAGATTCGAAGCTCGATCTCAGTGCGGATACCACACGCTACGGTTGTGCGATTGGTGTTGGTATTGGTGCGATCGACAATTTAAGTGCAACATCTATAGGCATGTTCCAAGGTGGTTCCAAGAAAGTAAGCCCCTTCTTCATTCCTTACGTCATCACCAATATGGCTGCTGGCATCGTTGCAACAAACCATAACCTGAAAGGTCCAAACATTTGTCCAACCACAGCCTGCACCAGTGGTACCCATGCTGTGGGCGAAGGTTTTATGTTTATTTCCCATGGAATTGCAGATGTTATGCTCTGTGGGGGCAGTGAGGCAGCTATCTGTGAACTCGGTGTTTATGGTTTTGGGAACATGAAGGCCCTAAGTCGAAATAACGAGAACCCTAAAATTGCGTCACGACCTTTCGATAAGGATCGAGATGGCTTCGTCATTGGTGAGGGCTCCGGTCTTTTGGTTCTTGAAGAGTACGAACATGCCAAAGCACGGGGGGCTAAAATCTATGCAGAGGTTTGTGGTTTTGGAATGTCTGCAGATGCACATCACATCACCACACCGTCTCCACACGGAGAGGGAGCCGCTCGATGTATGGCAGCAGCATTGAAGTCTGCAGGTTTGCCTCCTACAGCGGTTGATTATATCAACGCTCACGGAACATCGACGCACTACAACGATATGTGTGAGTCGGAAGCTATCATGACGGTATTTGGTGAGCATGCTAAGAAACTAGCAATCTCATCTACCAAGGGTGTTACAGGGCATTGCTTAGGCGCAGCAGGGGGGATCGAAGCTGTGTTTTTAGCAAAAGCTATAGAAGAGCAAATTATGCCCCCAACAGCGAATTTGGAAGAGCCGGGTGAAGAGTGCCCGCTCGACTATATTCCGAAGAAAGCTCGGAAGGCTCCTATTCACGTGGGTATTTCGAATTCCTTCGGTTTCGGTGGAACCAACGGTTGCATCGTGATGAAGCAAGTGGGACATTCCTAAAAATGTTAGAGGTGACAACGATGCGTGCTCCGAAAGACAAAGAGAAAAAGACCGGTCATTCGACGGCTATTGACCGCAATCTCATGGTCCAGTTCTATCGCGACATGGTTTTTTACCGTCGCTTTGAAGAGCGAGTCAATCTTGCTTATACACAACAAAAATTTTCCGGCTTCTGTCACCTTCATATTGGACAAGAAGCCATTTGTGTGGCTCTGCAGTATGCTCTCAAACCCGAAGACTACATGATCTCCGGTTATCGTTCCCATACAGTTGCGATCGCTAAGGGTATTTCCGAGGGTGCGGTGATGGCCGAACTCTTTGGTAAGGTCACTGGTTGTGCACGAGGCAAGGGTGGTTCGATGCACATGTTTAGCAACAAGCATCGCTTTCTTGGTGGGCACGGGATTGTGGGTGGACAGGCTCCACTCGCAACGGGTGCTGCCTTCAAAATCAAGTACAACCATGAAGATGCTGTTGTAGCTTGCTTGCTCGGTGATGCCGCAATGAATCAGGGTCAGGTTTTCGAAGCCATGAACATGGCTGCAACCTGGAAGTTACCCGTGCTCTTTTTGATAGAAAATAATCAGTACGGAATGGGAACAGCGATACGACGCACAACGAGTGTCGACCATCTGCACAAACGTGCATTGGCCTTCGATATGAAACATTCGATGGTTGATGGGATGAACGCTTTGACCTGCTACGAACACATGCTGCCGATTATCGAGACGATGCGCAAAGACAAGGCGCCCTACTTGCTCGAGGTTAAAACCTATCGCTATAAAGGGCACTCGGTTTCGGATCCAGGCAACTACCGTACTAAAGACGAAGTCGACAAATTCATGCAGATCGATCCGATCGTTCAATTGAAAGACGAGCTCTTGAAAGCGGGTTATGCAGACGAGGCTAAGCTCAAAGAATGGGACAAAGAAGCACGTGAACGCACGCAAGCTGCTGAAAGTTTTGCAGATGAATCTGCGATTCCAAATGATGACGAGGCTTGGAAACATGTGTTTGCAGAGGATGGAGAGGTCGAACGATGAAAACACTCACTTTCCGTGAAGCTCTTGGCGAGGCGATGGCCGAAGAGATGGAGCGAGACCCATCGATTTTTCTGATGGGTGAAGAAGTTGCAGAATACGATGGTGCCTACAAAGTATCGAAGGGCCTACTCAAGACTTTTGGTCCGGAACGTGTTATCGATGCTCCGATCTCCGAAGGTGGTTTTGCTGGTCTCGGTGTCGGTGCTGCGATGACAGGTCTGCGTCCTATTATCGAGATGATGACATGGAACTTCGGTATACAAGCCTTTGACCAGATCATCAATCATGCTGCAAAAATGAATTACATGTCGGGTGGACAATTTCCTATACCGATTGTATTCCGTGGACCCAACGGTGCAGCACATATGCTCGGTGCACAGCATTCCCAAAATGTTGAACCGATGCTAACGAACGTTCCTGGTTTGAAAATCATTTCAGTTGCTACTCCAGCAGATGGCAAAGGCTTGCTCAAATCTGCAATACGTGACAACAACCCTGTCATCTTTCTCGAAAGTGAAATGATGTATGCAATGAAGGGTGAGGTCCCCGAAGGTGAGCACTTGGTTCCGATCGGCAAAGCGATCGTGCGCCAAGAAGGGAGCGATGTCACCGTCATCAGTTGGGGCAAAATCTCTCACACAGCGATGGAAGCTGTCAAAGTTCTTGCAGAGCAAGGTATCAGCTGTGAGTTTATAGACCTTCGTACCTTGGTTCCGATGGATGAAGAATGTGTATTTGCATCGATCCGCAAAACGCACTGTGCTGTGATCGTCGAAGAGAACTGGCCCTTTGCATCCGTAGGCACGCAGATTGTAGCGCGCATCCAAGAAGAATGTTTCGATGATCTCGATTCTCCAGTCTTGCGTGTGAGCCAAGAGCCTGTACCGGTTCCTTATGCAGACAACTTGGAACATCTGGTTCTGCCGAGCGTAGAAAAAATTGTAGAAGCTGTTAAACGCGTTACGTACCGCGACTGAGAGGTGATCTTATGGCCAGTCTAATCACGATGCCTAAACTGAGCGATACCATGGAAGAAGGTGGTATTGGTTCGTGGCTAAAAAAAGAAGGTGAGCACTTTGAAGAAGGTGACCCTCTGCTTGCAATCGAAACCGACAAAGCAACAGTGGAGTATGCAAGCCCTTATGAGGGGACTCTGCTGAAGATCTTGGTTCCTGAAGGGCAATCTGCAAAACTTAAGCAACCCATTGCTGTGTATGGTGTTAAGGGTGAGTCGTTTGATCTGAATCAACTGATGAAAGGTTCGTCATCATCTTCATCCAACACGCATGCAAAGGCTGAAGCAGCACCGAAGCAAGATAAGAAAGAAGCGTCTGCTGAAGAAAAAAGCGTAGAACATAAAGCACAGGGATCTCGTTCCTCCGAACGTATCAAAGCGTCTCCGCTTGCAAAGAAAATGGCTAAAGACGCTGGTGTGGATCTGCATTTCTTGAAGGGGAGTGGTACTGCGGGTCGCATCATTGCGCGTGATGTGAGTGAAGCGAGTTCGCAAAGTTCGAGTGCTCCGCTGCGCAGTCGAGTTCAGCAGGGGGATAAGAAGGTTCCGCATTCGCAAATGCGTAAGACCATTGCAAAGCGTCTGCTCGCAGCAAAGAACGAAGCTCCACATTTTTATCTGACCGTCTCTGCGAATATGGAAAAGATGCTTGCGTGGCGTGAGGATTTGAATGCCGGCAAAGATGTACGCGAAGGTCGTGTTCCCAAAGTGAGCATCAATGATCTTCTACTCATGGTCACTTCCAAAGCTCTGCGCCAGCATCCTGAGGTCAACGCCTCATGGCAAGAGGATTGTATAGTGCAGTTTGGTGCGGTGCATATTTGTTTTGCAGTTGCGTTGCCAAGTGGACTCGTGACACCGGTGCTCTTTGATTCCGATAGCATGGGTGTTCGTGAAATCGCAAAACGTACCAAAGAGTTGGGTGAGCGTGCCAAAAAAGGTGAGCTCAAACCTGAAGAATACACTGGTGGGACCTTCACGATCTCCAACCTAGGTATGACGAAGGTCGAACAGTTCACTGCAATCATCAACCCACCACAGGCTTGCATACTCGCAGTCGGGCAGACGCAGCGCGTTCCGCATGTTGCTGAAGATGGCTCTATCATTGCACAGCATCGTGTGAAGATGACCCTCTCCTGTGACCATCGTGTCGTCGATGGTATGGTCGGTGCTAAATTCCTCGAGACCCTGATTGCCTATCTCGAAAATCCCCTTACAATGCTTAGCTAGCTCTTGACTGTAGCAAACGCTCCGTCTCATCCCGAGCGGAGTGCGAAGCACGAAGCCGAGGGATCGTCTACATTGAGCTTTGTAAAAGCTTCGACGGAGAGTCCTCTTCGATGTAAGATCACCTGGCTAAGCAGGTGATCCCTCGGCTCACTGCGTTGCGTTCGTGGTGGCGGGGCGTTCGTGGTAGCGGCAAAACGAAAGGAATACTATGGAAGATCCCATCCTAAAGTTCAAAGAGTGGCTAGCATCTGCAGAAGATCATGGTGAAAAAGAACCGACTGCGATGAGTCTTGCAACTCTATCTGCAGATCACAAACCCTCGGTACGCATAGTTCTACTCAAGGGTGTCGACGAGCGTGGTTTCGTTTTTTACACCAACATGACGAGTCGTAAGGGTCAAGAGATTGCTCACAACCAACATGTTGCACTCGGGTTCTACTGGACGCTCATCGACCGACAGATTCGTATAGAGGGCAAGGTGGAACGTGTCAGTGATGCTGAAGCGGATGCGTATTTTGCAACGCGTTTGCGTATAAGCCAGCTTGGAGCATGGGCTTCGGAGCAGTCAGCACCACTTGCGAGTATGGTGGATTTGCAACGTCGAGTGACTGAAGCAGAAGAGCGTTACGCAAATAAAGACGTACCTCGTCCTCCTTATTGGGGAGGCTTTCGTGTGTGTCCTGAAACGATAGAATTTTGGAGCAAAGGAGACTATCGTTTGCATGAGCGTCAACTGTTCACTCGCAAGAAAAACAATGAGTGGACTACTCAGCTCCTCTTTCCCTAATCCTTTAAGCAGCCTTTCTTCTGTTTCATCAAAGAAATTTGTCTTGTGAATCTTAGATTGATTTGCTACGAAACAATGCAAATATTTCAAGTTTTATTTATTGAGTAGAGGATCGTATGTCATTTAAGAAAATCATGTTGTGCTTAAGTCTGATAGGCTCACTGAGCTCCTTGCCAGCCCATGCTGTTAAGGAGGATAATCAAAGACAAGCTAATAAGATTCAACGTGCTGCAGCTCTAGTCTTAGATCTTGGAGTGATCTTTCAAGTCCTAAGAGTTCGCGCACATACTACAATAGGTCGTGTGGAACCTATAGATGCATTCGGTGACTCCATCACTTTAGCTGTAGGTCAAGCCTCTGTTCAACTTTTTGAAAATTTCAATCAGATTGTTAGAGCAAGTGATCAGACTCTGATGGAGCTTGTTTTAGCATTGGAATATTCGAGGACTCCTTCTTTTCCTCGACTTGCTATTCGGTCTTTGCAGACAGTTTTGGATGAGCACCAAACGATTCAAGATACTATTCAGACAGTTCAGGGTGCAGTGATTTCTGAGTCGCAACTCCGTAGAGAGGTTCTCCGTATTGCACAAACGATCAACGCTGAAATCTTTACAGAGGCTCCTGGAGCACAGCAAACTTTGTTTTTGCTCCGTATGCGTGAGGTCATCAACTTGGCTGGTCTCAATGAGGATCCAGAAATCATGTCACTGTTTGCCAACATTCGGCACCTCAATGGCAATAATATGGATGAGGAGTATGCGTTGCGCTATGGATCCGGATCTTCTGCAGAGCAACGTTCCGATATTGATGTAGCGAGAACTATACTTACTAGGGATTTAGACTTACATTGGTCTAATCCATCAGCCAGCATCTCACAACAAGGACAAGCTGCATCCAACCAATTGGCAACTCGTCCCGTACAGCGTGATGGTGAGGTTAGCCTGATGCCAATACAATATTCTTCAAGTCTTCTAGCTTTTGTTGCTTACCTTGTTCTGCATTGTGCAAACGAAAAATAATAGTCGAGTTCTTTGGACTATTGATCCCTGCATATCTAATCTCATCTTAGAAATTGGCTAAGCAGGTGACCCCTTGATCCTCCACTTGCAGCAATGTTCAAATAAAAAATCCTTGGTCCTTGCCAAAATTTATGATAATTGCAGCTTAGATTTCATTTAAAAATTATAAAAGCTTAGATCTCCGTAAAGAAAAGGCTTGTACATGTTTTTACGCAAACAAACCAGCACCATAGCACGCATTGCAATCGTATTGATGCTCAGTTTAAGCATCAATATCCAGGCTCAAAATAAGATGAAGGAGCCAAGTCTCTTTCAAAAAATCCAAGCAAGCTTGGGAGAAATTATCCAAATTCCGGAGCTTTACGTAGCTGCAGCGGTAGGGATTTTCGTCATAAAGCTACCTAGGATCGCTAAGAATCTAAAAATCGGCTCCGTGCCAAAAGATATGGCTCATAACAGGCCGGAAGCGCAACAATTCGGAGATTCACTAGCAACATCCTATTCACCTCCACCTTCACCAGATTTCAAAGATACACCGATTTGTAGATGTAGTTTGTCTCTGCAAGAGGAGTGGGATCGGCTTCCTTTAGGAAGATCAAGATATATTGCAAATGCTCCACACGTCTTTGTTACTACAAACGAAATACCCTTTCAAAACTACCAAGCAAATGCAGTACATCAACTTGAAAACAGTAGTGGCAATACTGCTATTTCAGTATCTGCTCTCGGAGGCTTTGATTTTCTTGATCGTGGAACCCAAAATTTGATTTTTCTAGATCTTAGCTCCGAAGTCGTATTCTTCATGAAAAAAGTCCGAGAAATTATAGAAGAATCTCAAAGCGTAGCAGAATTTGCTTCAAGAGTTATTCAGACCCTTCGTGACAACAGAGAAGTATTTTTCGCACAATCTACCGCAGCGTATTTGATTAATGAAAATCCACAGATGGGATCCGTTGAGATTAGGGGACGTGTTGCTAACTTTCTAGAAGCAATTAAAAAGAAACCAGTCTCTGATTCGCAAAGAAGAGAGTTTGAACAATTACAGTACGAGCGACTAGAGTATTCTGTTATTCCACGATTTCTCGAATCCTTGCAAAGGGAGGGGAGCGTACTTGGATATCAAGAAACGTATAATTGGGTTCGAAGAATCGTGCTTAACGGAAGAATGTTTATAGGCCAAGCCGATGTGGGAAATCAAGATACGATGACAAGCATTCAAAGGTTCATGCAACAGAATGATATGAGAGTCCGTTCGTTTTATGTGTCGAATGTTGCTGTGTCCAACGGAGCGGTTGAAGATGCATTCAAGCTTGTATCTAGCTCGCAATCCATCGCTAATAACGTTGCAAGACTTCTGTCTAGTAGTAATCTTGCCTTCGTTATTTTTTCAGCTCGTAATTTGCGCGATGATTTTGAACAGCAAGTATTTTTGCATGATCAAAAAGCTAGGACTCCCGAGCGATTGAAATCATTGCTCTCCAATCATTTTTTCCAACTATGACGGTCTGAAAAATCATGCCCAGAAATTCATCTGCCAATAAGAGCTATTGTGAAAACGATGCTGATCTAGAAGGCATCGAGTGGGAAAGTTTTTTTCGATTGTCGTCTTTCAAATTACACTTTTTAGAAAAAGTGACCTATTATATAGCCTTGCTTAGTAAGCTTTACTCAAATTCCTAAAAGCCAAACATATAGC
>CAZWOL010000056.1:0-18046 GCA_964635325.1 uncultured Pseudobdellovibrionaceae bacterium | reverse complement strand
TCAAGCATGTAAGCATTGAGCAACTAAAGCTTCACCTTTTGCGTAACTTCAGTTATAAATAAAAATAAAAAAAGCCTACTTTTACTTGGGCCGAGGCAAGAGGCAGGCAGGCCTTCGATTCTTCGATATTCTTGAAGACACGCTTATAGTCCACCGCTGCGATGCTTTTGCCAAGAGCGATCGTAAACGTCTTATCCAGCATCCTCGTTTCTTTTTTTTCGATAACGGGGTTTTGAACGGTTTGTTGAGAAACTTCGTCGTTTCCCCTGATCGCATCGGAAAACTGTTTGAAAATCTTATTCACAGTCAAATTTTGCAGAGCTCTTTTAATTCCGATTGTGATATCCGTATTTCTTCATACCGAACCGAACATGGCGCAGAGGTTGATTTCATTGTTGAGAAAGATGGAGAAGTATGGGCCATCGAAGTCAAAGCTTCTTCCAATGTTGGCAAATCCGATTTGCGGGGGCTGAAGAATTTTGCACAGTTTTATGGAAAGCCCCTTCGTATGCTGGTTCTATACACGGGGGCGCATCGCAAAATAATTGACGATATAGAAATTTTTCCTTGGCAGTTGGCCCTCAAGGAAATTTTTCAATGCGATTTCTTAGACAAAAATTAGAAAACAAATGCTAAGGCTCTTGCAACCTATGCGGGAGCCTATCATGCGTTTTTCTCTGATGATCCTTTCCATAAGCCTCTGTTCCATGGGGTTTGCTGCCTCTGATCCCTATTCCGAAGGCAAAGACCTATTTTACGGTCGTCATGGAAAACCCACCGACTATGCGCAAGCCAGGATCAAATTCGAAGACGCTGCTCGCGAGGGCTCAGCTCCGGGCCGTCGTCGTCTCGCTCAGATATTCGAGAGCGGGTGGGGACTTGCGGTCGATACTGCAGAAGCTCTGCGTCTTTACCGAGAGGCTGCGGAGGGTGGAGACTTTCGGGCACAAGCACGTTTAGCTCAGATCTACGAACGAGGTGAGTTTGGGGTCAATGCTAATTTAGCAGAGGCTTTTCGTTGGTATAGTGCTGCTATACAATTTGTCGACTTCGATGCTCAACATTCTACAACGGCCCAGCAACGAATAGGTGAGGTTCTGGTGCGTCTCGGATTGCTCTACCAAAGAGGGCAAGAGGCTACTCCAGAGTACAGACATGCAGAGGGGCTTTTTAGGCAAGCCATGCGTTTTGGAAATTCTGAAGCACCTGCTCACCTGGGTTTGATGTACGAAATGGGCTGGGGTGTGTCGATAGATCTTGCACATGCAGAGCAACTCTATCGTAATGCTATTCTGAATAATTGTGTCGAAGGTCAAGTTCGCTTAGCATCATTGCTTTTTAGAAGACCAGAGCAGCGTGACGAAGCTCTGCAGTTATACCGACAAGCTGCAGATCGACAAAATGAAGAAGCCATTTTAGCATTGATTCAAATCGCAGAAGCAGATGGCTGGTCCTCGATAGGATTTTCTACGGATGAGGCTCTGGCTTTTCTCAGACGAGCCTTCGATGCTGGACATCCCCAAGCGATGCTAGCCTTAGGCAATTTCTATAACAATGGTCAAGGCAACTCAGAAGAAGCCCTGTACTGGTTTATACAGGCAGGGGATGCGGGTTTGTCAGGTCTCTCGACTTTGAATCTGAATTTTGCTAGTCCCGCAGAAACTTGGAGGCGACTTCGGGCTAGAGGTCTTACGCTGTTGCAGATGCAGGATGCTCTCCGTCAAATGCAAAACCCACAGGCTTTTGAGCAGATCTTAGGAAGCCTGTATTTTGAGGAAGCAGGTATTCATTTTAATAGTCGTAATGATGACTACGACTACACAGCTGCATTTTCTCTCTATCGTGAAGCTGCGCACCGAGGCGTTGAGGCTGCGTGGTTCAGATTAGTTTTCCTTTACGAAAATGATCTAGGCATTCCGACAAATCCTCGAGAGCGTAAGGCTTTGTTAGATGAATTGCTTGCACACTATACACAGCTTGCAAGACAAGGAGACCGACCGTCTCAACGCATTCTAGCATCTTTGTATGCAATGGGAGAGGATGATGAAGAGGCCATCTACTGGTTGATTCTGAGCGGGGACAATGGAGAGCCAGATCCTGATCCTAATTTTACGGTGCAAAGTTTTTTACAGCAACGCAGAAGAAAAGTAGGGACTTTGCCTCTCACAAGGATCCTCTCGCGTCTCGTTGATAGTGGACGTCTCACGGAAGACCAAGTGCGCCAAGCCTTGTTCAGAGGGTCGGATGGCTCTCTTTATGCCGAGATCTATAGTGCTTTCGAACGAGAGGAGTTGAAGCAAGTTCAGACATTCTTCCAAACAGCTATTAGAGAAGTGAACGGTGTTTCTACTTGTCCAGCAACACTGCGGCAAGATTTGGAACAAGCGTATGCTCAGACTTTCGTTGGTGCTGCGGAAGGGCGTGAGAGCATTCGACAGAGAATAATCATAGCTCGTAGGTTTCTTCCAGGGTATCTCGTGCGTATGGGTATTACGGTGGAATATGGCAACGGTGAGGTCTCCGAAGATAAGGTGCAAGCCTTCCGTTTCTATCGAATGGCAGCGGAGATGGGTCATGCTGAAGGACAGTTGCGCTATGCATGGATGCTCGAAAATGGGTCGGGGACATCGACAAACTATCCTGAAGCTTTACGCAACTATCGTCTTGCAGTGGAACAGGGGCATCCGGTAGCCATAAACAATCTTGCAGTCATGTATCTAAATGGAAGAGGCGTCGCTATCGATAATCGCGAGGCGAGCCGACTGTTGCAAATCGCAGTGCAGAGAGGGGGAGATGATAGGACTCGCACGAACCTTGCTTACAATTACGAGCGCGGTTTAGGTCTTCGTCAAGACGATCAGGAGGCCATGTATTGGTACATACGTGGAAGTCGTTGTCGAGATTCGCGTTTTGCAGATTTTCTAAAAAAGCTCGACAACGATCAAGCGAAACTCTGTGGTTTGCTGATCTCGCTTATGCAAAACCAACGCCTCACGCATGCGGAGATCAGCGAAGCCTTGCGGTCAGCTTCGTATGCATATCTCATACCTTTTGTTCCTGCGCAGCCCGCGCTGACCATGCACACATCCCAAACGTTTACGCTGCCTGCTGTGGTGATGCTGCTAGGCTTCCTTGCGGGCGCAAAAAAAACCTAGAGAAAACCACGTTTTTCTTGGTCCCGCTCAATGGCTCTGAACAAGGCTCCAAAATTACCTTCGCCAAACGCATCGTGGTTTTTGCGTTGGATCATCTCAAAAAAGATCGGACCGATGATGTTCTTCGTAAAGATCTGTAGCAGGTAGCCTTCTTCATCTCCGTCCACCAAGACATTGCGTTTGCGTATGTCCTCATGATCTTCGCTCACGTTGGGCACACGTTTGAACACTTCGTCGTAGTAATCTTCATCGATATCAAGAGTTTCGATGTGTGAATTTTGCAGCAAACTCAACGATCGCAATAAATTCTTCGACAGCAATGCGATATGCTGAACACCGGGGCCCTTGTACTCATCTAAGTACTCGTTGATCTGTGATTTGGCCTCAGTCCCCTCGTTGATCGGGATTGCAAACTTGCCGCAAGGAGAACGCAAGGCAAAGGATGTGAGACCTGTTTTGATTCCACGGATGTCGAAGTAGCGAATTTCAGTAAAACCAAACACCTCCTTGTAGAATTTAGTCAGCCCAGCCATCTCACCTTTTTTGACGTTGTTGGTGAGGTGGTCAATGAGGATAAATTCCTTGTCAGCGCTTTTGACCGGTTTTGCCGACTTTGTAAAACCCATACGTTCATAGAGTGGAGTGTTGTAGTCATCAATAAAGTAAATCAGACTATCCCCAATGCCCATGATAGCAGGAAGGTCCTTGCCATCCCGTTGGTAGTCGACTTTGCTTGCCGCTTTGGCACCACGTTCGACCGCAAGCTTGAGAGCTTCTTTAGCATTCGCTACTCGCCAACCCATCGCTGGAACACAGGGCCCGTGCTTGCGATAGAATTCTTCTGCAAAAGAACCTGGCTTGCGGTTGAGCAGAAAGTGAATATCACCCTGATGGTATAAAGATACCTGATTGGACACGTGTTCGAGTGTCGATGAAAATCCAAATGCAGAAAAGAGTTTAGCAAGTTCGTCAGGACGCGGTGAGCTAAATTCGACAAATTCAATACCATCGAGACCGAGTGGATTATTGTGCATTGTAGTTCCTCCAGCTTTTCCAGTACGTAGGGTTTTCAGTTTTTTCAGCACCTTCTGCAATAAAGAGAGGATTACGTGTATCGATCATCACTGCAACTTCATCTGTACGCTTTGCGTCTTTACTGCGTTCTACAGCAGTCTTGTGCGGTCCGTGATGTATGCCTTGTGGATGCAGTGTGATCATGCCTTCGGTTATGCCGGAGCGAGAGAAAAAATCTCCGGAGTGATAAAAGATCACCTCGTCAAAATCGATATTGGAATGGAAGAAAGGCACCTTCATGGCATCTACATCTCCAGTCTCTAAAGGACGAGGAAGAAAGGAGACAACGATGAAGTTATTTGCGACAAAAGTAGTATGTGCCGATGGAGGTAGGTGAAAGCGTTCGCTTGTCACCGGACGTATGTCTGCTACGTTGATTTGCCATGCACAGAGAGTGCCCTTCCATCCGACAGCATTGATTGGACAGAAAGGATAGTAGACCTTATTCAATTTGCCCTGACGCTTGATTACGAGTTCGTATTCTTTCTTGCTCGAATTGGGATAGGGTGTAGGCTCCGGAATCTTCATCACTGCCGGATCAAAGAAAGCATGGTGTCCAAGCAAGCCCTTGTCAGGTAGACGAATCTCACTTGCAGATTCGATGATCAGTAACTGGGTGTGATGATCGGGGTGTATTTGGTAGATGGTCCCTCGTGGAATGACAAGGTAGTCCCCGGCTCTATAATCAAAGGGCCCAAAGTCGGTATAAAGACGTCCTTCGCCTTTGTGAACGAAGAGCAACTCATCTCCATCTGCATTGCGAAAAAAAGACTCCATCGCTTTTTCAACATTTGCAAAGTAGAGATGCATGTCATTGTTGTAAAGATAGAGAACTCGATTGTCTAAGTAGTCAGAAGAACGAATTGGGGTTTTGAGAAGCTCAAAAGCTCGAGGGCGCAGGTCACCTTCGATTCGGGACCAGGCAACCAGAGGTTGCGTGCGGTAGAAATGAGCATAGGCTCCGAAGAAGCCGTTGCGAGCATATTCCTCTTCGTAGAGGCCTTCAGGAATACCAACGTGCGCCTGATGAGCAACCTTCCCTTTGACATGAGGGATCATAGATAATACTCCTTTGCAAGTCTTGCAAAGATTCTAGCCTCATCACGACGAAGGGGCAATCATCCAAAAAGCAAATGATGCCTTCAAGGATGCTATACTTATTCAAAACCAATTGGTGAAAGGACAGAAATTTATGCTCTTGCGGTCACATGCCCTATTCCATATTTCATTGATTCTAGCCCTCGTCTCGTGTTCGGGAAAGGGGGCCAAAAAGGCGGATAGCATTCCTTCGGCGTCTGACGTTGAGAAGCTTCTAGCACCGGACACCGAGAAGCCTTCAGTACCTGGCGCCAAAGTCAGCACACAAACGACGAGCAGTCCTGCGCACAAGCATTTCGAAGAAAATTTGAACGAAGATTGGCAGCGTCTCAAACCTCAAGTCGAGCCATCCCTAAGGATGATTGCTGAGGAAAAAAGCGGGATGCAAGAGGACTTGGCAAATGTGGGCTACAAGATCGAGGTCAAAAATAATCTGCCGTCCTATCACAATATCGTTAAGGTTGTTTTTAACTTACGTGAGTATCAGCCTGCACTGAAAACGTTGGATCACGACGTCTATAAGCGTTTGCGGCAACCTATTATTGAGTCTTACCATGATAAAACCTTTGGATCTATCCAAGGTGATGAATTTGCGAGTCATGTTCAAGAGCTCTTGAGCTACACAGAAGGTGCTCTAAATAGTGACTCTCCAAAAGACGACGAGCTGATGCAAGAATTTGCTAAGCTCAAAAATCAAGTGAATGATACGATGTCTCATGGACACTTTAGCTATCCTGCTTATCTCTATCTCGGCTATCACTTAAGTACTTTTCTAGATTGGCGTTATAATGCGATAAAAGCAAAATTAAATGGTGAAAATAAAACCAAACCTCATGCGTTTGCGACAGAACTTTATACCCGAGAGGCTATGTCTTCTTATAGTGCTCAGCGAGACGAGGGTTTTAAAGAAAATATAGGTACGATAGACCGTCTTTTAGACAGACTAGGAGAGCTTTTAGCAAGCGATGCTCGCAAAAATTTGAGCATCCCACTGATTAGCTCACAAAAATTCTCTACTGAAGAATACGCTCGTGCCTACTTTGTCTATGATTATTTTCCGCTAGGATTTAGTGCCAATGTGATGCCCGTTGATGGTAGCTTTATGACTCCCGATTCTTTCTTTATGCATGATTTTGGGCATGCTTCCGAGGCATACAGCTTTTATAAAAAAATTTCAAAACCTCTCATGCACAGTATTCTCAAACGCATTGAAGCCATTCACGATAATCCTCGCAAACGAAAGATGTTCGGCATGTTCCTCTTTGATTGGACTCATGAAAGAAACATTTACGATCCGCACCAATGGAATCGTCAGTATCTTTTTGAGACGAAGAATTCCAGTGATGTCTATTTCAAAATTATAAAAAAGCAGTCGGGAGTTGAATACATGCAAACGCAAGATCTTCTCAATTATTGGTTCAAGCGCAAATGGTTAGCGGACGACATACAAGAGCAATTCAACGAGCAAAATTACGAGAAGGGCTTCAAAATTTTTCTTAGCGATTTGTACGAATTTTTCGATTTGGTAGCGGACGTTGTGAATACGCAAACCTGCTCAGCGCAAGGCGAACATTGTAACTAAGCAAAGCGCGACGGAATGGTTGGATGACCTGAAGCGAGCAGACGTTCGTAGGATTGGTGTCCATCCGCCACAAGAAGTATGTCGATGTTGAGAAACTTAGCGACTTCAGCATCGTACAAAGTATCTCCCACAAGAACCGTCTTTGCGGGATCCATGCCTACTGCTTTCATCAGCTCTGCACCTCGATGCTGCTTGTCTTTAGCAAATTTGTTGGATACCCCGTAAACATGATGCAAGTACGGCTTGATGCCAAAGTGTTCGACAGCTTCGTGTAAGTGACCCTGCTCAGCAGCGGACAAGATAGAAAGAGTTTTTCCTTCACCATGCAGAGATTGAATGAGCTCCATTGTGCCTGCATAGAGTTGGGTGTGCTTGTACTTAGAGTCGTAGAGTTCGTGGTACTTTGCCTGATAGACGTCAAAACGATCTTCATCAATACCGAGTGTTGAGTAGAAGTCTCGTATTGGGAACGAAAACCGATTGCGATAGTCGTCATAGGTCATTGTTGAGGCTTGGTGAATTTGCGAATTTTCATTCAAAATATCCAGAACCAAGTCTACGTCCGAGAGCAGTGTTCCATTCCAGTCGAAAATGATATGATCATATTTAGTAAGATTTTGGTATATAATTTCCATGATAAGATTCCTAAATAGAAAGCCCTCAGAATAAAAAGTCTACCTCAAGTAGTTTGGGGGGCTTTGAAGACAGCGAGTCTATACCATCTTCATGGAATTTTGGAGGTGTTTTTTTGGCTGTTCCGCGCAACGTCCTTGTGCTTGACGATGATCAATCCGTCTGCCTTATGGTAGAACATTTGCTCTATAATTTTGCTGTTCCCAAAGTCACTTGCTTCCAAAGTTCCGTAGAGGCGCTAGCTGCTGCTGAACACCAAGACTTTGACTTTTTCATTCTCGATTGGAAGCTGCCGGAAATTAGTGGGGCTGCTGTTTTCAATCGCTTGAGAGATAGTGAAAAGTACTGTGATGTCCCGATCATTGTCTCTTCTGCCTTTTTAGAAAAGCCTGACCTCGCATTGTTGGGTGAATACTTGCTGACGGGTGTTCTCGAAAAACCCCTGCAAAAATCGGTATTTCAACGGACTGTTGAAACTCTCTATGCCGAAAGTCTATGGCTCGAAGAAAAAAAAGATACTCTCACGGATATCTTTGCAAAGATGGAGGGGGGGCATTTCGATGATACCGTAGTTGCATTGGAAAAGCTCCTCGACTCGGCACCACATCCGCTACCTATTGGGTGTGCTGCTGCACGCATACTCATCAATAGCAAACATATAGAGCAGGCTGAGCACCTTTTGATACAGCTGCTTAAAAAAGAACCCGAAACTATTTTGCCTTTGCACCTTCTAGGCAAAGTAAAAATTCTACAAAAAAAATATGTCGAAGCTCAGAGAATTCTCAAAAACGCCTACACACGTTCACCAAAAAACTTAGAACGTTTGAATCTCATCGGCACTGCTGCTATGCATAACCTAGACTATGCAGAGGCTGATACTTTCTTCAAAAAAGCACTCGATATTGATAAGTCTAGCTCTGAAGCTCAGGCTGGAGCTAAACTCGTCAAAAATATTTTTGATTACATTGCCGATGAACGCAATACTCACGAAGAATCCTTAGCGAGTTTGCTCAACTCAATTGGGATTGCACATATTCGCAGCCGTAAGTATGCGCAAGGCATTGAATTTTATCTTGCAGCAATTCCACATCTTGGTGACACAAAATTAGAGGCACGTCTGCAGTTCAATATTGGACTAGCCTACATGCGTTGGAACAAAAATAAAGCAGCAACTCGTCACCTACAAGAAGCAAAAGCTCTAGATCCGAGCTTCGAGAAAATTCACAGTCTTGAGCAGCGTATTGCCAGTGCCGTAAAGTTGGAAGAAAAACTCAAGCCTATGCCCAAAGAAAAACCAAGCACTCCTCCAACGAAGACAACCCATAATGCAAGCAAACGTGATATAGAAACCCTTAAATCAGCTCCTACTGAACCTACTCCTCCAGTCACTGCTCCTATCCCCGAAGCAACAGTGCCAACTTCACCCGCACCAGAGCCGCAAGGCCTACCTTTGGAAGAGATGATCTCCGATACGAAAGCTCCTCCGAAGAAATAGAATTTTCTACTCAGTGAAATGCAAAATCTTATAAATGAAATAAATATTGAAAATGAAAGGGCAAGTGTTGGCTAGTTTAGAGAAATATGTCGCTGGTGTTGTAGGAGTCGTCATGCGTGAAAAAAAAATTCTTCTCATGCATCGTTCTCCTGAAAAAACTACAAACCCTGGGATATGGGAAGCTGTTGCAGGAAAAATTGAGTTAGGTGAGCATCCTCTTGAGACTTTAGAGCGTGAAGTTAGAGAAGAATGTGGACTTTCTGTCTCGATTAGTGAGCGTCCATTGTGGGCTACTCAGACTTTTCGCGGAACTGAACCTATGATTCTTTTGTATTATCTTTGTCGAAATGAAAGTGGTGACGTCCAATTGTCAGTTGAACACGACAGCTATCAATGGGTAGATAGTGACAAAGTTGGAGCATTATGTTCTTTTCAAGATTTTTTGAAGGCTGTTGAAATAGCCAATCTTCACTGGGCTTCTGTCTGAAGACCCAAGAAAGCAAAAGCAGAGTCCAAGCTGTTTGAATTTAAGGTAACAAGATTCGATCGAGAATTTCTTCCAAAGTATAGCGTTGCTTTTGTAGTTCACGAATTTTGTGGATGCGCTCCTGCATACTTGGATGAAAAAGCTGGTAGCCCTTAGGTGTGCTTGTGGCGACGGAGAGAAGTCCCATCTTTGTCCAGTAGCGTAAGGTAGCCACACTCTCGTTGCTGCGTTGGGCCAATGCGCCAATCTTCAAGAGTTTCACCTCAACGAGCGACTTTTCCTCTACGATTTTATTCGAGAGAGCGTTCAAATAAATATCGAGACTGCGATTGACACAACGATAGATCAGCTTCAGATAAGATGTCAGTTCGCCTCCTAGCTGAGCTTCTTCCAAACTTGTAATGTAACGCAATCGATCCTTCGGTGAGATGATAGCGGGTGGATATGCATTCTGTATGAGGAGTAAATTCATTAGCAACCTTGCAGATTCTGGACGAGGGTCTTTGGAAGGGGTCTATAGGTGTCAAGTTCTTGTTTTTTAACGGTTAATTTTTTTAGATCCATAAAGTATAAAGTATCACTTCACACTTTATGGGCCAAGCTGCCCAAAAGAACCAACCGCGTTAGATTTTGACAAAGAGTTCCAAATCGAAATATTTGAGCGATGCAATGATGTGATCGAAGATTTCAGCCTGTAGATTTTCGTAGGTCTCTAGATCCGTGCTGGTAGAAAACACGTAGATCTCAATTGGTAGGCCTCCGTCTGTAGGTTGTAGCTCACGGACCAGAGAATCAAAACCATGCTTGTGCAGAGATTTGTTCTTCTTCAAATACGCACTGAGATAGTTGCGGAAGAGGCCAATGTTGGTGGTCCTTGAGTTGTTGATCAACGCACTCGTATCTGCACTGTCAGTGACGCCTTCTAAATCGCTAAGCTGACTTTGTGCGTAGTCTCGGATGAGGTCTATGCTTTGCATGCGTTCCAAAAAGTCTTGGTCGACAAAACGTATGCTCCTCATTGCAATATTGATGCTGCGTTTGATACGACGTCCTCCAGACTCACGCATTCCACGCCAGTTTTTAACACCAGTTGAAATCAAGGAATATGTAGGAACAGCTGTGAAGGTTTTGTCAAAGTTACGGATCTTCACAGTGGTGAGTGAAATTTCAATCACATTTCCATCGATTCCGAGCTGACTGACTTCGATCCAGTCACCAAGACGAACAATGTCGTATGAAGAAAGATGTATACTCGCCACAAAACCTAAGATCACATCACGGAAGATTAGAAGAATGACTGCAGTCGCAGCCCCCAATCCTGTGAAAAAAGTCCAGGGTGATAGATCGAGCAAAAGGGAGATGATGACGACGACAATGCAAATAAAAAGCATGATGCGAGTGATCTGCATATAGCTTTTGATCGGTGCTCGATTTGCGACCGAATATGTGTTGTAGATATCTTCAAAGGTATGCAAAAAGGCATCGAGAGCCATACCAATGACGATAGCTAGATAGATCTGATTGAGTAGAATAACAAGCGCTACGAATGAAGCAGTCGCACGTACCGATGAAATTGCAAAGAACGGAGCCGTCAGATAAATCACCAAGGCTGGGCCCAGCAAGGCCAATCGGTGAATGAGCTTGTGCTTTTGGAAGGACTTGCCCCAAATAGGTTTGGCCTGCATCACAGCATAGTGGATGAGATCTGCAAAATAACGACGGGCAACATAGTGAGCCATCCAACACAGAAGGCTGACCAAAACAACAAGGATCAGAAAACTACAAAAGAGTGCTGTTCCCTTGGTGAGGTTAAGAAAACTCAGGAGATCCTGAAGAACATTTAAAGCATCAAAATGAACATTTTTAGTACGCATTTTATCCAGTATCCAGTTGTCTATGATCGCTCTGTCAGGGAAATCACTCTGCTGAGTTCGATCAGCAAAAGCACCAGCACCGTCTCGACCAAAAACCACCAGTAATATGCTGCTAGTATACTAGAGAGATTCTTAGTGTGCTGCAGCTTTGCTGTTATGCCTACTAAACATCGTGACTAACTTTTTGTCAGACAGAACCTAGATCGTCTCTGGAACTTCTACCAGACTTTCTCGTTTGCCACCATAGAGGAACTGTATTGCATCCGAGTCTTTTTTTACAACAGGCCGTGGGGGGTACCAACTTGATTGCGCACTGTAGCGTTGTAACGAATCTCCCGAACGCATGCGTTGGATAATTTCCAAATTGTGTTTCTGGCGAGTGACTTTGGTGCGCATGGTGTCTAAAGCTTTACTCATAACTCTCTCTCATTCTCCTCAAACCGGGACTATGAGACCGGTTCTCTTTGTTTTATGCATAGCTCACCTAGCACTGAACTAGTGGATAGACGGCTAGTGCAAACCCCTGCAGCTTTGCTGGGCAGAGGTTTCATAGGAAATTTTTGCCGGTGTTTTATCGGATGCTCAGAAGTAAAACCAAGTACGTCGTCTTTGGGACACTCGTAAATTTAGAATGTTTTTCCTTCGCGAGCCATATCTTGCAGCATAGGGCACGGCTGAAATCTTTCTCCGTACATATCTGCAAACCGCTTAAACTCGTCTGTCACTTTCTGAATACCGCAGGTGCTTATATAGCGGAACGGCCCACCTAGGAAAGGAGGAAAACCAACGCCAAAGACGGCCCCTATGTCTCCCTCGTCGGGAGTTGCCAGTATACCTTCCTGTAAACAGTAGACGGCTTCATTGATCATCCGGTATGCAAGACGTTTTTGCAATAATTTTAGATCTCCCAGCTCTTTGCTTTTTTTGGTTCTGTATTTATTCAGCAAAGCTTGGGCCTCGGGGTTGACTGTGCGCCCGGCTTTGGCGCCCAATAGCGAACTCAGAGCTCCGATCTTTTCATTACTATAAATATAAAAGCCTTTGCCCGATTTGCGTCCTAGGCATTTTTTAGTCAGCAAGCCTTGCAGCAGCGCCGGGTCCTGGGTCGCAACCCTCTTGCCGAAGGCCTTACCCATTGTTTCTCCAACGTGGCAGGCCACATCGATGCCAACCTCATCGATCAGCTTGATCGGACCAACGGGAAAGCCAAACAGCAGCATCGCATCGTCGAGCTCGGTGATTGGCATGCCCTCGAGCATAACAATCGCAGCCTCATCCATGTAGGGTGCTAAGATACGCGTTGTGTAAAAGCCCGGACCATCTTTTACAACAATGACGGTTTTGCCCTGACGCAATCCTACATCGACAGCGCGACTTAGTGCAGCAGTCGATGTCTTCTCTGTCGATATAATCTCAAGCAGTGGCATTTTAGGTACCGGAGAAAAATAGTGCATACCTAATACACGCTCAGGATGCTTTGCTGTTGCAGCAATATCGGTGATCGGTAGAGCGGATGTGTTGGATGCAAACACAGCATCGGGAGCAAGGGTGGCTTCGGCTTCTGCTAAGACGCGATGCTTCAGTTGCAGATCTTCAAACACAGCTTCGATCAACATTTCACAAGTCTCAAACTGATGCTGGTCGGTCTGCACAGCAAGGCGTGACATCACCTGCCCACGTTGGAACGATGTCATGCTCTTGCGTTTGACCTTAGAATCGAATTCCTTCCAGATCTGCTTTGTACCCTTGGCGAGCGACTCAAAATTCAGATCTTTCAAACGTACAAAGAAATTCTTCTGCAAACTTACACTCGCAATCCCAGCACCCATCAGTCCGGCACCAAGAATTGCAAGATTTTTGACAGGAGCGTCTGGTTTGCCATAGCGATTTTTCTTGAGTTCAGTCTGTGCAAAATATAAGTGCATCAAACCTTTGGCCTCATTGGTCTGCGATAGGCGGCCAAACTCTTCAGCTTCTTTTTTGAGGCCCTCTTCCATCGAATGATGCAAGCCATAGGAAACCACATTCAAGATCGCAAGTGGTGCCGGATAAACCCCACGGGTCTTTTGCATCACACCTTCACGAGCCTTGCGAATCATAAAATCTTGACCAAGTGTGTTGCTTTCAAGAAAGCCTTTGACACCTGATGTTTTGCGTTCTCTACGTTTGAGTTTTTTTGCAGCTAGACGCAATGCAGCATCGATAGCAAGATCTTCAAGATCATCCGCATAACTTAGATAGTCTACAAGACCCATCTTCAGTGCTTTGGCAGCAGGTGTCGAAGATCCAGTCAGCATCATAGTCAATGCTTTTTCTAAACCAACCAAGCGAGGTAGGCGTTGAGTACCACCAGCACCAGGCAATAGCCCTAGCATAACTTCTGGTAAACCCAGTACCGTGCTTGATGTCGCTGAAGCAATGCGATAGTGACATGCAAGTGCCAGTTCAAGGCCACCACCAAGACAGGTGCCTGAGATCGCAGCAACAACGGGTTTTGGAAACTGACTAAGACGATGGAAGAGCAGCTGCCCTTGACGACTTAGCTCGTAGGCTTCTTTTGCATCTTTGGTTGCAAGGAGTTCTTCGATATCAGCACCTGCAACAAAGCAGTTCTTTTTGCGTGAGATCAGAACCACACCCTGTATGTCCGAACGCTTTTCGATATCATCCAAGATACCTTTGAAAGCAGGTAGTAGCTTCGAATTAAGCGTGTTGACTTTTTTTCCAGGTTCATCAAAACCAATGATTGCAACACCCTTATGCGTAGTTAGCGTAATGGGCTTAGCTTCTTCGAGTTGCATGTGCTCGTGCTGAGCATGTTTGTGCTGTGGCTTGTGTTGCTCTGCAGCAGCTTCTGCACTTGGCTCACGCACCTTCTTTTTCTTGCCTTTATTGACCGATTGTTCATCCATGATCTCTGTTCCTCTCTCTTAAGCAACGTTTGGATTGGCCAGCAAAATGGCAGAACCATGACCCCCAGCAGCACACCCTGAAACAACAGCATAGCGTGCGCCTTCACGCTCTAAGCGTTTAGCAGCAGTAAATAGCAGACGTGCGCCAGTGGCACCAAACGGATGGCCTATGGAAAGTGAACCACCGTAAATGTTGAGCTTGTCGATTGGGATCTCACCAGCAGCATCACTGAGACCTAGGCGTTCTTGTGCAAAT
The DNA here is from genome assembly GCA_964635325.1 of uncultured Pseudobdellovibrionaceae bacterium. Lineage (GTDB taxonomy): Bacteria > Bdellovibrionota_B > Oligoflexia > Oligoflexales > Bog-1112 > BOG-1112. The sequence goes on along the minus strand of CAZWOL010000056.1, from coordinate 3,480 downwards.
TTTTTGCTCGCAATCAATTTCATATTGGCAACCATTTGCGATGCAAAGGCTTCGTGAATTTCCCAAACACCGATATCTGAAACTTTCAGATTGTTGCGTTTGAGCAAGATAGGAATCGTAAATGCAGGACCCGATAGCATTTCGTTCAACACATCACCAGCAGCGTAAAAATGGTCGACCATAATGGCTTTGGGAGTATAACCCAACTCGCGTGCACGTTTTTGACTCATCATCAACATCGCACTCGCACCGTCTGTGAGAAACGATGAGTTACCTGCAGTGTTGACACCAAAAGTCCGATCAAAGGCCGGAGAAAGTTTTGCGAGTTTTTCTTCGGTCGTATCAGCGCGAGGTCCATCATCTTGCGTGATGGTTGCAAAGTGTGGAGGTAGCTGCACAGGAACTATATTCGAAGTGAAGAAACCTTCTTGCTGTCCCTTGATAGCAAGTGCATGACTACGTGCTGCAAAATGATCTGCTTCGGCACGCGTGACACCGACGCGCTGTGCCAAAATTTCGCAACCCTCACCCATCGTCTTACCGTTGCTAAACTCAGCAACGCTTGGTGCATCAAGCGAAAGATCGGAGAACTCGAAATTTTTGAGACGTTGCAACTCAGGCAGAGCCTGCGCAGGTTTGCGGATCTTTTGCCAACGCACAAGTGCGCGACGAAAGCTCGGAGACAGACGAATAGGAGGATCCGAACAGGTGTCGACACCCGATGCAATCCCGACAGAAATGCGTCCCAGACGAATCATGTCTGCAATCTGTGTAGCCGCTACGTTGGACGATATGCATGCAAGTGAAACCGTGTGAGCAGGCACACGTGAAGGTAGATCTGCAGCAAGTAAGCTCTCACGAGCGATATTGGGAGTGTGGGGATCATGAATGACTGTCCCCATAACAACATGTTCGATTTGATCACCAGCAACACCAACACGGTCCATAAGACCGGAGATTGCAAAACGACCTAGATCACAGGCGTGTAATTTAACGTAGGCCTTGTGGCTCCTCATAAAGGGGGTACGCACACCGTCGATAATGACGGGGGTATTTTCCGAAGACAGATCAATCATAATTTTCCCCTGAATTCTCAACAACAGCCGATAGCTTTGCAGCAAACCTAGCCTACGCAAAACGAGAATACAAGTCAAAAGCCGAAAATATTCGGGTTTTCGAATTCATCCTAGCTGCGTCAAAAAGTGAAGATCATCAAACCACGAGAAGCAAAGATGCTAACTACATCTGGCCTTGGAGTGTTTTCCCATAATGTTGGAGAAAGTCATTTATTGGATGCACCGAATTTTTCATCGAAACGTATATTCGCTTGTAAGCACTGACCTGAAGCGATTAACTGGCATCATGCATTGCTAGTCTTATGGCAAAATCTCAATGGAGACAGACCACTCAATTCTGTTGGCAATATATAACTTCATGACATCTAAGCTTGTAAGCTAGTGACAATGATCGAATGCAAAATAATACTCTTCAATTGCTAATAACACCGCATCTTGCAGATGTGATTAAAACTTGACTATGTTCTTTCTTCTTGAGAGCTTGCTGCGTGTTTTTGCATCATGCTTGGTGTTCGACGACCTGACTTGTCTATGTCAGTACAGAGATGTCGCATCTGCTAGAAGTAAAGCTCGCGAATTTCAATTCTACAAATTCTTAAATGAAGGGAAATGAACATAGTTTGCCGCCAAATCTCCAACACTCTCCTGAAACTTGTGATCCTAGGTTCGTTTTCGAGTATCGCTGCTGCTGACAATCCTAGAGTTACCTGGACCGTGGAGGATGCGAAGAGGGTTATAGAAGATGCAAGTTGTACTGAACAGCTCGGCACCGACGGTCAGCTTTGTAACTTTAGGCCATCAAATCAAGAATGTGCTGAAATTAACAGTTTGGCGCTTGAGATGGAAGCTATCGATCAAGGTGCATACGAGTACCTAGAAAAAAATGGCTGGTTTATATTAGCTGCTTTTAAGAAGCGTCCAGTCGCAGCGTGCAAATGTCCTTCATTTTGACCTTTAGTTTTGGGCTAGTGTCTCAAGTTTGCACCAAAGAGGGCAAAGTGAACCACCATGCTACAGTACTTTATCGACAGACTGCCTGAAAGCGCACTCAGTCAAGATGAAGGTCGCAAAGCAGATCTTCATGATCTCGTTGAAGAGCTCCTCAGTCCATCGCTAAAAGATTTTGCGATGATGAAAGATCATTTTTCTGATTACTTAGAACGCTTGAATTATGCAAGAGCACGTCCTACACATCGTGAAGAGCTTGAATTAGCCCTCTATGAAATATTGGGTCGAAAATTTTTTAGCAAGTCGCTCGAAACTCCTAAATACTTTGGAGTCTATCCATGAATCTTAAAGTCTGTTTGGCACCTATTTTTGCTGGTTTATTGCTCTCTTGTCATCCTGAAGAGAAAAAGGTTGAACCGAATATTCCCGAACTAAGGGAGCAAACAGAGACTGAAAAGATTGAGCAAAAGAGCGAATCTTCCTCAAAGTCGCTTTTGGACGGTAAATTAAATCATGATCCGATCATGACAAAACTGGATGATCTGGTTAATCATGATAAACCATGTGCAACTATGAGTGACCGAGAGCGAAGAAAACAATGTTTTGATGAAGTAGAGCTTAGTTTTAGCGATGCATATGCGCCTCTGAAAAATGCACGTAGGGAACGTATTCTCGTAGTTGAATCACCGATCGCGAGTAATTTAGCACTGGCTTATCGATCACGTTTTGTGGACACACTTACCATCCGTGACGGTCAGATTGTAAAAAATGATCCTACCCTTCGTGTGCCACGAAATTTGAAAGCTATCTTTGATCTAGCGCACGAAGCCCGAGCAATTAAGCCTTATCCGTTCAAGGATCTGTCAGGTGATGAGCTGATGGATTTAGAGTGTGGGCTTGAACAAGTATATAGAGAATATAGAGAAGAGATAGTTGATGGACACAATCATTGGATTGTGCGAGCGCTCCTAGAAAATAATCCAGAACACGAAATTGTCACTTTGGAAAATATGAAATCGCTAGACCAGCTTTATGGACAGGATCTTATTTGCAAGCCAAAAGTTGATCTGATTTTGGAAAAAGCTAGAGATATTCGATTGACTGTGACACGCATGTTGAAAGATTACCGCATAGGTTATATCAATATGTCTATTAGGTATGGTCGTCATGGTATGGAGCCTGGATTTATTTCTTCTTTTCAAAGATTTTGTAGTAATCAACAATTAAAAAATATCAATATAAACCAAATTGAAGCAGCCTTTGATGAAGGATTTTCTATCATTTTTGAAGCTTTTGCAAATAATGAGAAGGCTATTATCGTCCAATCGGCTGCAACTTCAACTTGGGGTCAAAATTATATTGATCTGGATGAAGCGAGATTTCCCCATCGTATCCGAGCTGGTGCAATGAATTATGTTAACTGACATTTCCCAACGATAACCTGCTTACATAGCTA
>CAZWOL010000055.1:0-18338 GCA_964635325.1 uncultured Pseudobdellovibrionaceae bacterium | reverse complement strand
CTTGGGGCTGCTCACAACCGTCAAGCTCCCCGCTTTGCGGGGACGTCATGACTATTGCCAGGTAGCCGCGGTGAGTCCAAAGTCTCGACTTAGCATTGGGGTTGAAAAGGATTGTAAATCCTTAGGAACAAAACTGACGCCGCTCCTAAAGAAAAGTGGAATACTGGGTAGCTCAGCAGTGTATTCTTGCTGAAATTGTGTCAGCCAATTTTTGCGATCACTATCGTTGAGGGTCATTCGAATTTTTGTCAGACTCTCATCCACTTTTGCATTGATCCAACCACTGATGTTTTGCCCAGAATAATGGTTAGAAAGACTTGGGATCGAAGCCGAATGAAAGAGTGTTTTTTTGCTTTTCAGAGGAGGGAGCTCCCACGAATACAGTGTCGCTCCAGAGTAATTGCGCTTCGCAATGCGTTCTCTGAATTCAGGGAGCGAAAAGCTACGAATGTTCACTTGTGCACCGACTTCTTTCCATGCTCGCACAAGGTACTGTGCAATTTGCAGGCGAAGTGGATCATCGGCACACTGAATTTCAAACGCTAGCGCCCTTGTTCGTTTCGTTCGTATGCCATCTGCTCCCGGTGTCCAATCAGAATGAGCCAATAGCTTGCGGGCCTTCGTTGGTGAGTACTCATAGAAAGCAATATTTTCGGAAAAATAGCGATCGCTTGGATGCACTGGGCTAACTGCAGGTATACCCCAGTCTTTGAGGAGCGTGCGCAGAATAAACTCTTTATCAATCGCATAAGTAAGTGCCTTGCGTACATTGGGATCTTGGAAAATGGGATTTTGCAAATTAAAGTCGATATGCTCAAAATAGAAGGTATCATCCGGGACCAAACGATAAAAATCTTCGATTAGCTTTGAATTCTGGACAAGATTGAAGACCTCATTCCAAACCGGCAAATTCTCGACAAGGTCGATATTTCGATGTTGCAAGGCCTCTGTCATTGTTCGTAGCGATGCAAAGAACTGAAGATTTAGATTCGATATTTTTGCGGGATAGAGTACGGAGGAGTTTCGTACCAAGCTTACACTATTAGTGCCCTGCGACTGAATATGGTAAGGACCACTGTAGAGCCCAACTTGATTGGGGTTTTGCACGTAAAGACTATTGGTGAAATAGGCTGTTTTATCATTTTCAAAATGTTTTTGATCCAAATGATGAGAAAGTACCACAAAGGAATTTAAGACTGGATAGGGGTCACAGAGGCTACGCAAAATGATTGTGAAATGATGTTGCTCCTTAGGGCGCGTAATAACATCTTCAATTTCTAAAAGCGCTGGAGTTGTTCGGAACTGGCTCGGTACTCGTTGCATCACCTGCCATGTAAAAACAAGGTCTTTTACAGTAAGCGGCTCTCCATCAGCCCAATGTGCATTGGGTGGAAGTTCCATATGAATGGCAAGCTTGGTCAAACCTATTTTGTCGGTGAAAAGCTCAATACCTCTATTTGCCTGGGTTGGAACCTGCGTACAGAGACGGCACTGCCATGTCCATTTTTTCTCTAAGCTTATAAGAGGGAGTAACGTCAGTGATTGGACAATATCGTTAGTTTCAAAACTCGAAAGCAATGGATGTGTCGGAGTGTATTCACCGAGAATACCTACCCGTAGGTCTGTTCGGGCCCAGATTGAACTTGCAAATGTCAAAGCCAAGATCGTGAGTTGGCTCAGTTTTGCAATGTAGAGTACACACGCTATACAAGTCTTATGAAAACTCATTGATGTTCTCGATGCAACTGCCAAAATTGCCATAGAATAATGATCGCAATCCAAAAGTTAGGGAGCCAACCTGCTGCAAAAGGATGTAGGCTACCCGTAGCCGCAAGAGCTTTGGTGACGCCTAATATGAGCCAATAACTTAAAGCAATGACTAGAGCAAGCAACATTGCTTTAAGTGTTTCTGTGGTTCGTTCAATACGATAACCAAAACGTAGACCTAAGAAACTGATTAAAAAAGCTGCAAGTGGGTAACTGAATTTCATATGCCAAGCTATACGGTAACTCAATAAGTCCGTACTGGCCTGCAACCCAGTGCTAGTAATTTCGGAAATTTCTCTCAAACTCAACTCAAAGGGAGCTCGACGGTCAAAGTTCAACTTTTTAGGTTCTACCGGCAAGCTCATAAAACGAAAAGGGTAGCGAGAACTGCGTACCAGCCGCTTTTGATCATCAAAATCAGCTACGATCAAGTTATGAAGAAGCCACCAATTGTATTTTTCCGAATAAAAGGCTTTTTCCGCATGAAGAATGCGTCGGGGGTTAAAATGGTCTGGGTCAAGATACAAGACTTTAATGCGTTCCAGAGACTTTGTATTCGGATGATAGGTCTTAAAATTAAAGGTCAGCTTAGGTGTGCGAATCCAGTATGCACCTTCGCTTAGCCCCGCATCTTCGCCTTCCATTAGCACATTTTTGAGATAGTGAGCACGTCGTGCAGAATAAGGGATGACCCATTCACTCAAACTAAAGGCAAGCAAACTAAGAATCATCCCTCCAATCGCTAAAGGAGCAGCAATGCGTATTGGGCTCATGCCTACAGCCTGCATTGCAGTCGTCTCGCCATTGCGAGTGAGAATGATCATTACGGTGATCGAAGCGATCAAAGCAGCTATGGGTGTTGCTTGGTAAATTTCAAAGGGAAGTTGAAGCACATAATATTGTGTGAGTAGCTGTGCAGATGGATTGTATTTGCCTAGATAGCCTGCTGCTTTTTGAATAAAGTCAAAAAGGATGAAAAAAAATAAACAGAGTACAAGCGTTCCAGTCGCAAAACGAAAGTATTCTTTCAAAACATAGCGATAAAGAATCATAAGTGCGGCACCGCTTATTTTTTTTCGATACCAAGATTTATTCGTGTGATACCCCTGCCTTTCGCAAGGCAAGGGTATACCAAAGGGGGAGATCTTACTGCTGTTTTTGTTTGCTGATATTGTCTTTCAGCGCAGCTCCTGGACGGAATACTGGAACAATGCGAGCTGGGATCTTAATCGTTGCACCAGTTTGCGGATTGCGTCCGGTACGAGCTTTGCGTTTTGCAGTTGCAAAAGTACCAAAGCCAACGATTTTGACACCTTCTTTGCGTTTCATGTTCTTTGTAATCGTTGAGAGGAAAGCAGAAAGCCAACGTTCGCTATCTGCTTTGGTTTGACCTGTAGTTTTCGAGAGGGTCTCAACTAGTTCGGCTCGATTCATGACATCACTCCTAAAAAATTACTCTAAAAATAAAGGTTGGTGGAACACCAAAGCCTTTTACAAACCCAAAACCACTCAGTTGTGTTTAGCTTCTTATAATAGACACAAATGTATTTCTACATTTGCAATATAAAAAACTATCACGATGCTATCCAACTGCAACAAAAATAACAAAGAAGCACTTAGAAAGGTTCAGCTTGGGTTCCACCATCAACTCGAAATTTCTTACTACCACTTTCAGCTACCGCTTCCTGCTAATACCCACTTAAGTTGCTTGCTAAGTCACTGACCCTCTTCCCTTTGCTTCTCTATCTTTTCAGACTTTTCAAAACGTACAGGGAATACGCATAAATCAGTAAGGATCATTATATGACAACAAACGTTGATGTATGCAAGTTGATTTGAACGTCTGCCCACCTTGAACCAACTTTCGTCTCTATGCTATCCTAAAAAGTAGATGCAGCACTTGCTTCCTTATCCCTAAGCCTCAAGCACTTGGGAGCATGGGAAAGAAGTGAAGGGGGAGTGTACACTCCTTTCTGAAACATACGAGAAAAATGTGTGAGAACTTGAAAGTTCATTATGGGCGGAAAGGCTTCCGGCCTAAGGCTTCTAAACCTGTAGAGAGAGCATAAGCGTGAAAATCCTTAAAATCATTAAATCCTGTCGTAGTGTCACCGAAGATGAGATCAAGTCCTTCATTTATCGCAACATGTCACAAGAGATGATTGCAGGGCTCGAGTATGACGATCCAAAAACAATTGTTCGCGCACTTCGCTTATTTGGGATTGATCCAACCTTGGCTCTTGTTGAGGAAAGAGATGATAAAAATCAGCTACTTATCAGAAAAAAAAGCGCTTGAGTAGCCCAACTTCTTGGTGCTTTGACAATGGCTCAGTTGCAAGCACGAGTATGACAAAACGAAGCTTGATTTCGCTAGACAAGCTTCGTTGTCACTCGCAATCGTCAAAATGCCCTAGCTCATTTTTTCGAGCACAGTGGCAATACCCTGTCCACCTCCAATACACATCGTTGCAACCCCTAAGCGTCTTTTGGGATCTTTCTTCATTGCATGGAGAAGAGTTGTGATGATGCGTGTGCCGGAACAGCCGAGTGGATGACCAAGCGCGATTGCACCACCGTGCAGATTCACTTTCGCTTCAGCCTGATCAAAAATTTCGAGTCCTTTGAGCACAGCTAGTGATTGCGCGGCGAAAGCTTCATTCACTTCAAAAGTATCGATGTCTCGAATTTTGAGTGAGGCACGAGTTAGAGCTTTATGGACCGCAGGTACCGGACCTATCCCCATGATTGAGGGTTCTACACCCGCTGTTGCCATACCACGTACTCTTGCAAGTACCTTCAAACCGAGTTGTTTGGCTCGTTCTTCCGACATGACAAGCATGCATGAAGCACCATCAGAAATTGCAGAAGCATTCCCTGCAGTCACAGTGCCCGAGCGGGGGTCGAACACAGGCTTCAATTGTGAGAGTGCTTCGAGAGAGGTCTCTGGTCGAATCACTTCGTCATAGTCAAAAACTTGTAGAGCCCCGTCTGCGTCATGCCCCTCCATCGGAACGATCTCATCTTTGAAAGATCCATTGTCACGAGCTATGGACGCATTTTTGTGGGAACGTAGGGCAAAAATGTCCTGTTCCTCACGTGTGACTTTGTACATGCGAGCTAGCATTTCTGCAGTGAGACCCATAAGGTTCGAAGCCTTTGCGTAATACAGACTACCTTGGGGGTTTGGGTCTACACCATGATCCATAGGAACGTGACCCATATGCTCGACACCACCAACGAGGAATACATCCCCCTGCTCTGCCATGATCGCATGGGCTGCCATATGCAAGGCGCTCATTGAGGACCCGCAGTTGCGATTGATTGTTTGCCCACTGACACTGAGTGGGAGCTTCGTTTGTAGTGCTATGGTACGAGCTATGTTGTAAGCCTGCTCGAGGGTTTGCTGCACACATCCAAAGATCAGATCCTCAATTTCGACGGGGTCGACTTTGGGATTGCGCACTAATATTTGGTCTATTAGATCCGCTGCAAGATTGTCGGCACGTCGATGACGGAACATACCACCTTTGGAGCGACCCATCGGACTTCGTACAGCATCTACGATGACTACGTTTCTCATCCGTATCTCCTTGCTAGTTGTCGTAAAAAGAACGATTTTTTTGCACGTACTCCTGGATCAGAGCCGGTACCTCGTATGCTTTACCTAGGGAGCGAAACTCTTTGGCCCGATCTACAAAACGTTGCAAGCCGACGTGGTCCAAGTACTTCATGGCACCTCCAAGGAAGGGAGGAAAGCCGATACCATTGATCAATGCTAGGTCAAGCTCTTGAGGAGAAGCTACGATCTCTTCCATCAGGCAGCGAGCGCTCTCATGAACCAAGGGGATCATCAGACGATCGATGATTTCTTCCTTCGAGACCGATTTTTTGTTTTTTACAAATTTGCTTAGTAATTTATCCAAATCTGGGTCGGGAGTTTTTTGCATGCGGCCTTTTTTATCCACCGTGTAACGATAGAAACCCACTTGAGTCTTCTGACCCAAACGTTTTTCCTGGTTCATCAATCCGAGCACAGATGGATTTTCTAATGGCATGCGATCAGGAAAACCCTCACTCATAATTTGCTGAGCATGGGCTGCTGTATCAATCCCGATCACATCAAGCAGATAGGCTGGTCCCATCGGCCATCCGAAACTCTCCATCACTTTGTCGATCTCGTAAGGATGAACCCCATCCAGCATCAGTGTCAAAAATCCCCAAAAATATGGGAAGAGCACGCGGTTAACAAGGAAACCTGGACAGTCTTTGACAACGATAGGGATTTTGCCCATTTGTTGGGCGTATTGTACAACGGTTCCGATGGTCTCATCGCTCGTTTTAGAACCACGGATAATTTCAACCAGCGGCATTTTATGGACTGGGTTGAAAAAATGCATACCGCAGAAATTTTCGGGTTCGGGGACTGCGCTCGCAAGTTTGTCAATCAGGATCGTCGAGGTGTTGCTCGCAAGGACAGTGCCTTTTTTGCACTGCTTAGCGACGTCTGCTAAAACACTTTTCTTGATTTTTTCGTTTTCAACCACAGCTTCGATAACAAGGTCAACTCCACCAAAGTCTCCGTAACTTAGAGTTGGTGTGATTCCCGTCAAGACACGAGCCATTGTTGCTGTATCGATTTTCTTACGTTCGACTTGCTTTGTTAACAGGGAGGTCGCTTCTGTCAACCCCTTGGTCAAAGCGTCCGTAGAAATATCCTTCATAAGAATAGGTACACCCTTGGATGCGGATTGGTAGGCTACGCCTCCACCCATAATTCCAGCACCAAGTACAGCAGAATGTTTCACAGTTTTAGCTTTTGCTGTAAAAGCCTTCACACGTTTTTTGTTGTATTGGTCTGAGAGAAAGAGACTGATCAAACTTTCGGCACATGCTGTCTTTGATAATTTGACGAAGTGTGCTCGTTCGGTTTTTAGCGCCTCATCACGTTTCATCTCTGCTGTATCTTCGATCACCTGAATAGCTGCCATAGGAGCTGGATAATGTTTGCCAGCCTGTGCACCCACAAAGGCGCGACAGGTCTGTATGGCCATCAGTTTTTCGACTGGGGCTCGGAATTGTAGAGCTGAGGTTTTTTGCGAGCGTCGCTTTTGCCAATCCAGTTTGCCATTCTTTGCTTGCTCAATCATTGCGCAGGCTGCACTCATCATCTTGTCTTTAGCAACGATCGCATCGACGGCTCCGATGCGGAGAGCATCTTTGGCATCCCAGGTCTGACCACTTGCAATCCACTCGACTGCATTGTCAACGCCCACAAGTCTTGGGAGTCGAATGGTCCCCCCCCAACCAGGAATGATCCCCAACTTGGTTTCGGGAAGTCCGACGCGTGCACTTGGGCTCACTATACGATAACTGGCACAGAGTGCGATTTCAAACCCGCCTCCCAATGCAAAACCGTTGATAGCGCAAACCGTTGGATAGGGTAGGTCTTCGACATCGTTGAAGAGGGAGTGCGTTTTCTCCAACCATTTTTCAACGTCCGACCCTTTGAAGAAGCTGAGAAACTCCGTAACATCCGCACCCACCATGAACGCATCTTTAGCGCTCGTGAAGATGAGTCCGTCTAGACCTTTCTCCTTTTTTACAAGATCGATGACGGTCCGCAACTCTCCTAAAGTTGCTGCATCGAACTTATTGACAGATGATTTCTGATTGTCGAATTGAACGTAGGCGAGTCCTTTGTCGCGATAACAAAGCAGGCTTGTGCCCTGATGCAAAGTCTTTTCTGCCATAAAAACACCCTTCATTAAGCAATGAGCTATTCCTTCGCAGAAGAATGCAGGATTCTACCAAAACTCCTAAGGTGCTCCACCTTTTATTATTTGCCTATATTGTGCAGCTTTTGCATATGCAGCCACTTTTTGAACTTGACCAAACGCAAAGTTGAGATGATTTTGAAAGCAAAACGCTGAGCTGGCTGTCCGAGCAAAGCGTAGCCGAGGGACTCTTAGCAGTTTTGTAAGAGCGCTTATTGGTCGTTCCATTTGTAATATTTCTTAAGGAGTTTATATGAGTAGTCTACTTAACGGTACCGCGGGTTATTTGGTTGCACTGTTGACGAGTGGGCTGTGCCTTTATTTTTGGCGTCGGGTATTGGCTCTAGGAACAGAGATGCAAACTCTTGAGCAGAAACTTGCAGTACGAGTTAACGATCCCATTCATACAAAAGTTCGCAAGCCAGCACCCAACGAAGAGCTCCGTAAAAAAGATAAGGAACTGGCAAATAAGGTGCGTGAAATTATTGAACTGGAAAAGGTTCGTTCTGATCTGACGCGTCAGTGTGCTGAGGTGCAAAGTGCTTTGCAAGACAATGAGCGGGTTCTTAGCAAGGAACGTGATCACTACGCAACACAAACGGAGAGTCTCTTGGCCCAACTGAGAGAGTTGGATCGTGAACACAGTTTGATGAAAAAAACCTATGAGAGTGGTGCAACTGAAAAAAGCAAAGAGCAAGAACGTATCATGCATGGGTTAGAGAGTGAAAATCAACGACTGCAAGAGCAATTAAAGCATGCTGAAAATAGCGTGAAACATTTGCAAATGCGACTGATGGAAATACAACACTGTCGTAGCGAAGATATGGCAAATCTTAAAAATATGCAGCATAAGTCCCAACAGTCCGATCACCTCTACAAAACCATTCGTGGTCAAAAAGAGATGCTCGAAGAACGCCTTGTTAACTGGGAGCGCGCCCTAAACTTACTCTCCGTTTGGGTGTTGCAAGAGACTGGAAAAAGCAACTCTCTCGTTGCAGGAGCCAAGCTTGGAGAACTGGTAACAGCTGCTCTGCAAGCTTCTCAGCAGGGACAGTTGCTGACGGAGACCGAACTGCGCCAAGAAGAGAGTGCTCTCAGTGTTTGAGTCTTTGCCTGAAGATTTGTGGACGGTTTTATCTTCGCAACTTACCGAAGAGCGTCGTCATAAAATGCTGCAGGTCGCTCAGCAGCGGAGTGATCGCATACGTTTGATTCTGCAAGACGTAAATAGTCCACACAATATTTCGGCTTGTCTACGTTCTGCGGAAGCATTCGGTATTTCAAATGTTCACATTGTTCAAAGCAAGGGGAAATTCTCAGTGAGTTCGGTTGCAAAGGGTGTAGACCGTTGGTTGACCATTCACAAGCATTCCGACATTTCATCCTGTGTTGAGCACCTCAAACGTGATTCGTTTCTGCTAGCGGCAGCAATGCCAAATCCTACCAACTGTCGTACTCTTGCTGAGCTGCCACTAGCGCAACCCATCGCAATTCTCTTTGGGAATGAACATGTGGGTATGTCTAAGGACTGGCATCCCTTTGTCGATGTCTTTTTCACTATCCCAATGGTAGGAATGGTCGAAAGTCTGAACGTCTCTGTCAGTGCAGCGATCAGTCTCTACGAACTTACTCAGCGTTCGCGTCAACATTGGAAAGATGCCTACTTTTTTACAAAATCACAGCAGAATGACCTGTTGAACCGCTGGGTTGCAAAGCAGTTTCCACATTGGGAAGATCTCTACCATCGTATATAAAAACTTCCTGAAGATTTTTCTCCGTCAAAAATGAAATCAGCATAGATCATTCTCTCATTCTCAAAGTGTTAGTTGTGAATACAGAAAGAACCTAACTTTGGAGAAAATGTATGAGAAAGTTACTCGCAGCTATCGGTCTGTTTTCAACACTTGGCTTCTCAAGTCTATCTTCAGCTTATGCAGATGTTACTCAGCATCATCGTCCCCATCACCACCATCATCCACATACCTGTGGCTTTAGCTACGATATTAAAGGTGGAGGTTTGCAGGTTGGTCTTGGTATGTTCAAACTCAAAGGGCATGGAACTATCACCTGTGTGGACCATGCTGGTAACAAAACAGTGAGAGATGCTGTAGTTACTTTCGGAGGGTCTCCGATAGCACCTCGTGTTGCTATTGGTGCTCTGCATCTTAAAGGTGTGACCGGCAGCTTTGGTTGGAACGGTGATATCGATGAACTTTATGGTAGCTACCTTGTCGCAGATGTAAAAGCTGCGGCAATCGGTGGAGTTGGGGCAAGTGCAATGTTGGAAAATCCTAAGCACGGTATTCGTATTGGATTAGGCATTGAAGGTATCGCAGGTTTAGGCTTTGAAACCGGCTTGTCGGTTATGAAATTCAAACGTCCTAAGCACAATTGCCACCGTTACAGCAACTCTTCAGATTACTAAGCTATTGGTCCCTGCATAGCTAATCTTATCTTACAAATTGGTTATGTAGGCGACCGCATCTTTTAGTATCTTCCTAAGGAAGCCTATCGAAATATTTCAAATCTGAAAATTAGCTGTGTTCCATTTTCGAAAATGACCGTTGCAGACTTGCTCTCTGTGAATATATTGCCATTCAGCTATCCATCTCGGTGCTAGTACTTCATGATGACATCCTAGCGTATTTTGTGCCATAGCTCGAAGGGCGAATGTGGAAGCTGATGAGTTGCACAGCTCATCCTTGAACATTGAGTAGGGGCAAGGCGTTTGTGCAGACATTATATCATTGATTTTGTCAGGTAGGAGAGACCGTAGTGAAGTTTCAAGTCTTTTTGCTTTCCTTTTTATTCGCATCTGTTGCGTCCGGACAGGATGTACATCGATATCCTGAAGGGGATGTTTTTTATGCTGCTAATATAGAAAGTAGTTCCATTGATTTTGTTCAAGACGATCGAAAACTCTGTATTCAACTGGGATTGGATGATACCTTTTCTGTTGAGCAAAAAAAAATTATCAAAAAATCTTTACGAATTTTTTTAGAGAGATCTTTAAAAAAATCTATTGTCGATTGTGCTTATAGAAATTCAATTAAAGATTTACCGGAAAGCCCGCGTTTTTTTGAAACCCAATTGAGTTCAGCGTTGTCTGTGTTGGCTTTGAACTCAGAGCTACGCATGCCTTCTTTTGTATTTATCGCTCGCTACTTCAATGATCCAACTTCTGTTGGCTTAGGCTATGTTGGATCGTTCTATGAGGAAGACAAAGTTTTTCCAGGTCAAAGATGTCGACATTATCTGCATGTGGCTTTGAATTCGGATCATCTTGGCGAACATGCAACCTCTGGTTATATGCATCGAGGTAATACTGACTATTGGGCAGGGGTGCTAGCTCATGAGTTTCTTCACAACCTCGACTATCGTCACCCTGGACTTAAGAAAGGATCGTTTATCTATGAATATCAAAAGTGCGTTCATAGAAACGGTGCGGATGCAGATGACTTAGATGGTGAACTTCCTGATATCGAAGTCGAGAAAAGTCTTTAGGAGTTTTAATGTATTGGTTATATCTGTTTTATTTGCTGAATTTTCCTTCTTTGGTTTCAACGCTGACTTCAAAATTGGTTGCAGATCGTTATGAAACAGTGCTTTCAGGAAAGCTTGATGAATATAGAAAATTTTTAGGACGGCAAATTGAACTTGGATGGGTAGACGCAAGAAAAATCGAAATAGAGATTCCGTGTGCCTTTTCCAGTCTAGATTTCGGAGACAATCTCCAATGCAATCAAGATGATCCCTGTCGGCTCATATTAAGTGCGAAAACTTACAATGAATCTCTTCAGCCAATGAAACGTCGTATGCAAGATGCTGTTTTGGAATTCATGGGAGTTATGGATGCTTTCAAAATTGATGTTGAAATCTGTAAGTCTTCAGAGACGACAACATTGGATTTTTCTTTCATGCGGTCTCCGTGCAGACGTTTTCCAATTCAAGAGCTTAGTGACTCAAAATTTTTACGCCAATGGGCATACCAACGATCCAGAATGGAGGGGCCTAATTGCTTTCATAGTTCTCTAGCCGTATTAGATGAACGGTTTGCAAATCCACGTTTTGTATCGGAGGTTGAATTCAAGAGCCATTTAGCAAGATCCTTTAAGATTGTTCACGAACCAAAGTTTGGTGATATAGCGGTTCTTTTCTCAGGTGAGGGTATTGAACATGCGGCTTCCTTCGTAGGAATAGATGATGAAAATGAGATGATCGTCTTTACCAAGAATGGAAAGGCAGATGGATATTATCTTTTTATGCGTTTGAAAGATCTCATGATGCATCCTTTTGCCTATGAGGGAACATGGGCTCAGTTTTATACAATTCGAAAGAAAGAGAATTAGAAAATGCGAATTATTTTTCAAGGAATATTATTTTGTATAGCTTCTCAATCGTTGGGGTTGGGTCATGTGTTGCCAACATCAGCCCAAGATTCTATGGCTGTTTTAGGTAAGGGTTATAATAGTGTTCAGGAAAGATTTACGGGGGACTGCGCGCGAGGTGATTTTGTATATGTAGGTGCACCGACGGCATCTGTGAGTTTCGATAGAAGTCTGTCTTCAGAAGAAGCGAGTAGTTCCCTCGGTTTTGCTGCCGGGGCTAAGGCGCGCTACGGAGTGATCTCAGGAAGTGCAGCTGCACGCTTCGCCTTGGATTCAAGCAGTTCGGATCATTCGGAAGCCACTATATATTCTGCAGAATACCTTTACAAGAATGCAAAGTTGAGTACTGCCGAATTAAGTGATGTCGGAAAAAAAGCCCATGGCTCAGGTCTGCTTGTAGGCGAGAATTGGGAAAGCACCTGTGGAAATGAATACGTTGAACAAATTCGTCTGGGTGCAAAGCTTTTAATTTCAGCAAAAGTCGATTTCGCTACGAAAGAAGATAAAATGTCTTTCGCTGCCGAATTTAAAATTAAAGGTCCAGCTTTTTCAGCTTCGGGTGAGCTGCGCAAGGCTTCTCACCGTTTCGGAAAAACAGCGTCTGTAAGTATTCGGGCCTTTCAATTAGGGGGTGATGTTTCAAGACTCAGCTCGATTTTTGGGGTCGGAAATAACGCTAAGGTAGATTTGGATGGAAGAAAGGTTCACGCTCTCCTTGTCTGTTCGATGGATAATATAGCAGCGTGCACCCAGGTTCTTGACAGTGCGCTTACTTATGCAACGGACACCTCGGATCCCAATGGCTTTCCCAATCAGATCAAGTCCAACTACAACCCTCAAAATCCTGATGGGCCGGCTGAGTTAGCTTACATCACAAAACCTTGGTCAGATCTTGCTATTTATTCACCTCCTCCGATTATGGCTGCGATTATTAAAGAGGCTCGTAGTGATTTAGCTCGGATCTTTGAAGACGTATTGATTCTCAAAAATCGGATTAATGCTCTCGCTAGCGGGACATTTAGACTGTCTCCTCGACAGATCAAAAATATTAGGACGGTTGGAGACGCAATTTCTCGCGATCTTGCTTCTATTTTAACTGCTGTTGAAATCTGTTACTTCGATTCCCAGCAGTGCCCTGAACATGTTGCTAATCTGAGAAAGCAGTTGCTCAGTGGAGACAAATATGACCTTGAAATCTATCCCGAGATCTTTTCGCAGTGGTGTGATGCTGCAGATTCTGGAATTCTCAAAATTGCTGCAAAGGAAACGTTAAAGCGCCTAATTAATATCGCGGAACGAGATATGGATCTAAGTAAAGTTCACGATCGATGTGGTGAAGCTGAAAGGATTTTGAAGGAGAAGACCTTCATAGATATTAGCTCCTATGATTCGTGGGAAAGTCCTGTTCAGAGTCTAAGCCCTTTGCAATCCCTGAGCCAGGTTCAAGTCCTTTGGATGGCACACAATGCAATCGAAGATCTCTCCCCGCTTCAGGACTTCAAAAATCTTCGGGATTTGAACGTCAATAAAAATTATTTGAGTAACATTGCAACTGTAACTCACCTGGAGAATCTTGAAACGCTCAAGCTTAACGCAAATAAGATTTCGAAACTGCCTTCAGGCCTGGAAAAGTTGTCGAAGCTTGCACATCTTGAGATAGGCGCAAACTCATTGAGCGACTTATCACATTTAAATAACTTGCAAGCTCTAACTACACTCTATGTCGGAGTTAACGCCATTGCTTCCATTTCTCCTTTAGCTGGAATCACAACTTTGAAATACCTTGATGTTTCCAACAATCACATCAAAGATCTTTCTCTTTTGGAGAAGCTAAATGAGCTGGTTGAGGTGGATGTCTATAACAATTCAGCAGAATGCCCCCTAGGTGTTTTAAGAAAGAGTATGAATATGGAGCTTTGAAAAATTAATCCGTCGAATTGTGTATGTGTTTAAAAAAATTTAAAAGGATAAAATATGAAAGCAAAAAAAATTTTTAACCTATTCTTAATGCTCGTGTCATCTTCCTTCCTTTCGACCAATCTTTTAGCGACGGCGTGGTGTTCTGAGGGCCATTGTTCGGCTGTATATAACGAAATGAATGAATTTTGCAAAGCTAACGGTATGGCTGGAAAGCCCTATATGGTAATTGAAGAGGGAAAGGCATGTCTCTGCACTTGCAGTTGTGTTTCGCAAGATACATTAATATCTATTTTTGATCAAAATATAGAGCCCGTGCGAATAGATGAAATTTCTCGCGGTGAGATGCTTAAGTCCCCATTCGCGACTAATTCATCCGCGCGTGTCGATAAAATTTTGGGATCAGACTATTCAGAGAATCCAACTAAGGTTCACTATATCAAGTTTTCAAATGGCGAAAACCTTGTTGTAAGCCCAGATCACTCATTTGTAGGACCTTCCATGAAAGTTCGCGCAGCAGAAGAGCTTAGGCCCGGTGCTTTGATTTTGGATCAGGGTTTGAAAGAAATTCGTGTCATTGAAAACCATGTAGACGAAAATTTTCAAGGTAAGTTGTTGAATTTAATAGTGAATAAAAAGTCAGCGGAGGCTAAAAATCATTTCATTATCACTAATTCAATACTATCTGGAGATTGGGTGATTCAGTCCAATTATTCAAGCTTTAAATCTGAAATCGATGCTCGTTTGGGGCGTATCAATACTTTTGAAAAAACGGTTCAGAAAAAAGAAGCTAGGAAATAGGGCTCTAAGTAATCCGCTAGAGAAAGATTGAGACTTGCAAGAATCTCTTGTTCAATCAGAGAGGGTATCTGTGATAGAACAAGGGACTTTTTTTTAAAGTAGTCGCAATTGAAACTTACAATGTTGGATTGACTCGAGATAAATATGCCGACATCAAAGTCTGCCTTAATTGTTTTATTGGCATTTACAGGATTTATATTCGCCTGCTCACCGTCTTTGCCTTTCGGTCATTCGGAGAAGAGTGAAACTGAAGTTACTAGTATTAGTATAGAGTTTGATGTTGGTGACGATTTTATTTTAGAAAAAGTTTCTGAGATGAGTGGATCGTTTATTTCACAAGTATGTAAAATTATAGTGGATCCATTGGATTATCAGTCCGTACTCATTTGGTCTAAATTTCACGAAGCAAATTCAGGTATACCTATCGATATATTAAGTGTTTGGAAAGGTTTGCCCAATATTTTTTCGGATACTAAACCCTTTGTTTATTTCGAGCCTATAATTGCACTAAGCAATATTCATGCGGGAAGTTTTGATATAGTTAGCCTTCAATTACCTGAGATCATCGAGGAAGGCAGATTGAACTATGTTAGGGGTAATTATGTAACGAAATCCGTAGAAGCCAAAAATTTAAAACATGACCAGTCGAAGATTGCTATCTCTCAAGTGAATCCTATTGATAGAGATTTATGCACTTTAGGGCCTGTTCATATGGAAATATCGGATAATGGAAAACGCATTGTGCTGGTGAAATCTGCGATCTCTTTGGATCTCATGCTTTACTCAAATGATGGAGACTTGCTAAAGGTAAATAGACTGCGTGCTCCAGAACCCGTATCAGAATTTATGTATAATTTTTCTACTCTTCGAATCAGTAAGAGTGGATTCTCTGTTGTTATTTTTAAACTTCCAAACGAACAGATTAGAAATTTTGAAAAGGAGTACGGTATCATTCTAGAACCTGCTCCGGAAAATTCTAAAACGCTAGCTATTTTCGACGAAAATGGCCTCCTCCAAAGAGCATCTAGATTCTCATGGTCATCTATGCAGGAGGCGGTTTGGATCGATGATACAACGCTAGCTGTTTTAACTAAAAAAGACATTATGGACATAGGTTCCGCCGCTGAAATTCGTCTCATATATCCAAGCAGCGAGAAGAAAGATCGAATTATTCCAATTACTGACGTCTTTGAGAAAGGAACTTTCGATTTTAAAAGCATCCATGCAATGCCCAATGACAGAGTGCTCATAACCGCGAATGTTGATTGGGTGCAAGCTCCAACAGGCAGTTTAGTAAATAAAGGGAAAGTATTTGTGGGTATCTTTGATCTAAAGACCGAAAAGTTTATTTTCAGGAGAAAAATCCATGGGCAACGTCATTTGCGAAGTGCTGCAGTGACAGAACGATCGCCGGGAGAATTTCTTATTGCGATCGCTCAGGGTCCCCTCACCCATGATCAGCACGATCGTAGTGTTCAATCCTATATTTACAGTCTACGTTCGGCGGCAAAATGAGTTTGTCCTACAAAATCTTAGCCTGGCTCAGTGTAATAAGCGCGTGTGCTCTTGCGTGGCTTCTTTGCGCTGGATCGACTGATTTGGATACATATTCAATAATGGAGGAGATAGGTACTGCGGAAAAGATTTCCGAACCTTTAAAATCTACGAATCATTCAAATAAAGTTCCTGAGCAGCAGTCCCTGCTACCGCCTTCTCAAGAGCTTGCATCATTTGACACGGCGGATGGTCTTGAAATGCTCAAAGAAGAAATCTTAGAAACTGGTTCCTACCTTTCAATTAAAAAAAGCCAAGAAGAATTTCAGCTTTCCGCGACAGATAGTCTGACAAATGCAAGGCGTGCCAAGGAAATTTTCCTGAGTCCCTATGTTGACCCCTTAGAAGAGAAGGACGTGACAAGAAAAGTATTGGCGAGTCATTTTCTGAAATATTCTAAGCACGTAACTGCTCAAGATTGTTTGAATTTTATGCGCATTCTGGTCGACCAATACCATTTTTCAGATTCGATCGAGCAACGCCGTGCTTTAAAGTTTGATGTGAGTTCGGTTGCATACATGTGCACTGAGCGTGGTGGAAGGCCTTTTCAGAACTTTGTAGAATCAATGTCCGATCTAGCTCTCAAAGCTCAGAGTTTTAATGCAATGACTGTCTATCGCGAGCATTCTCAAAGAGCGAACTGAACTGAATGATGGGGCTAAGGGTGGTTAGGAATGAGTGTGTTTTCTATTGAAAATTATTCTGTTTAGTTTCCATCAAAAATTTGTTAGATGACATTTTCGCCATGGTTATCAAGCTTTCCAACCAATCGAGACAAGTCCAGTATGCAGGTGAAATCGAACAAAGAAAATGCACCTAAGGTTCTTAAGAACCCAGACTATTCATTGTCTTTTTACGCAGGGCGCATCTCGCATTTTCTTAGAAGTATACGATCCTATAAGAAGTTAACTCAAACTGGCATTGCCAAACACCTAAAGGTTAGTGTCAGTACCATTTCTAGAGCCGAGAGCGAAAAGCTTGATTCGATCGATCTTGATCTACTGCTGGGCTTGGCGTCACTTGCTGAAATGCGTTTGCCTAATTTTATTCTCTACCTCGAAAAATGTGACACCAAAGATGGCGATCTTAGCCCGTGGCAGCGCCAGATTTTAGAGTCTTTTGCAGAACTGAAAACGATCACACGGACCAGATTTATAAAAAATGTGCTGATAGGGTTACCCTCCGAAAAACGAGATCTTTTATTAGACTTGGTCGTTGATCTTGCTCAGCTAAACGATCCTCTGTTGGAGAGTCTCTGTCAATTTCTCAAAAATATAAACAATTGGAAGGAAAAGGATTAATGAAGAAAGTCGTTTTAGCAGTCGCTAGTTTTTTTATCGTGGCATTGAATGCATGCAAAAAAGATAAAGGCCTCACAAATTTGAAATCTGTTTCAGGCCGCAGCATTATCCTCGCTCAAAATGAGTCAACAGAAAATGGTGGAGGTGGTGGTGTAGGTGGTATGTGTAGAGTCTTTTGTTTTCCAAAGGGGACAAAAAGAATATGAAAAATTTTGGCTTTGTGCTCTTATTTTTTTTCTTATCTTCGAATTCCTTTGCGCAGGATGCCACACCGTCTTTGGACGAACTTGCTAGTCAATTTCGGGCGATTATGAAGGAAGAGCAAGCGACTTTTGTCGTGACAACAGCTGGTGCGTTGTTTTCGTATGACCCATTAAAAGCTGATTATGCACGCAATATTGACGCTATGCGTTTACTGTATGCTACGCCCTTAGAAATGAACGAAAATGGCGCGCTATCCTCGACAGTGCTTGAGAACTTTAAATTTGATGCACAAACCAACAAGATTACTTTCATTCTTCGATCGGATGTCCATTACGAAGATGGCAGTTTAATGACGATCGAAGATCTTGGGTTAGCCATCAAAAGAATGATGATCGGCCATGAGATTTTTCCAGTAATAAGAGAAATTGTTGGTATAAAAGAATGGTTGAAGCAGAAATATCCCCTTAAGAGCTTGCCGAAGGGTATGGTTATTGATGAGACAAAGCGCTCCTTAGAAATTCAGCTTGGTGGACGTGTAACAGAGCCATTGTTTCGCTTTTCCCTTGAACTTTTTTCAATTATTCCTAGTCGCTGTGTGGACATGGAGAAAAGTACTTTAATCTGCCCAGTTC
>CAZWOL010000054.1:0-18582 GCA_964635325.1 uncultured Pseudobdellovibrionaceae bacterium | reverse complement strand
AAAACGCCAATATATTCATTAAATTATGAGTAAATCTTAATAAGCGATGCTATAGGTCTCCGGATAAAGGCGTTCGAGCGTCGAAATATCTTCGAGAGTACTCAGATCACCTTGCACCTTTTCTCCTTCTGCAATGGCCCGCAGAAGTCGACGCATGATTTTTCCAGAACGCGTCTTAGGAAGCGCTGCAACTTGTTGAATATCTTGGGGACGAGCGAGAGCGCCAATCTGTTGCGCAACATAATGTTTGAGTTGTTCATTATCGACTTTGGCACCACTTTTCAGCGTTACAAAGCAAACGATGGCTTCACCACGCAATTCATCTTTTTTTCCAACAACCGCAGCCTCAGCAACGGCAGCATGACTGACAAGTGCAGACTCTATTTCCATAGTCGACAAACGATGACCGGAGACATTGATAACATCATCGACGCGACCCATAATCCAAAAATACCCGTCCTCGTCTTGACGTGCTCCATCCCCTGTAAAATATACTTTGGGAATCTTAGACCAGTATAGGTCGACGTGACGTTGTGGATCCCCATAAATACCAAGCATCATGCTGGGCCACGGTTGCCTAATGATCAAGTAGCCTCCCTGATTACGAGGCACAGGAGAACCCTTTTCATCGACAATTTCGGGAACAACACCAAAGAAGGGTTTTGCAGCAGAACCTGGCTTTGTTGACATGCATCCCGGTAGAGCCGTGATCATCACAGATCCCGTTTCAGTCTGCCACCATGTATCAATGATGGGGCA
Organism: uncultured Pseudobdellovibrionaceae bacterium; assembly: GCA_964635325.1. GTDB lineage: Bacteria > Bdellovibrionota_B > Oligoflexia > Oligoflexales > Bog-1112 > BOG-1112. The sequence continues at coordinate 17,823 of CAZWOL010000054.1, read as the reverse complement.
GCGTTCTTTACCGATGATCGTGTGATACCACATCCATGCTTCGGGGTTGATCGGTTCTCCAACACTCCCCAATAGACGTAACGAACTGAGATTATATTGCTCTGGCCACTTTGGACCTTCTTTCATGAATGCACGAATTGCGGTTGGGGCTGTATACAGAATGCTGATTTTGTATTTTTCAATCATCTGCCAGAAGCGACCCCAATGCGGTTGATTGGGAGCACCTTCATACAAAAAGATACTCGCTCCGTTTGATAGCGGACCATAGATACTGTAAGTATGCCCTGTGATCCAACCCGCATCTGCCGTGCACCACAAAAGGTCATCATCCTTGAGATCGAACATGTACTTGGTCGACAGTGTTGCACCGAGCAGATAACCTCCAGTACTATGCATAATTCCTTTGGGTTTGCCTGTGCTACCAGATGTGTAGAGTAGAAAGAGAGGGTGTTCGGATGCGAATGCCTCAGCTTTGTGTTTCGCACTTGCTTTGTTGACTTGCTGGTGCCACCACAGATCTCGTCCTCTATGCATGGTTATGGGCATTCCTGTTCGCATAAGGACGACCACATCTTGTACCGATGGTGCTGACTCCAATGCCTCGTCAACAATATCTTTTAGTGGGATAGCTTTCCCCTTACGATAGCCTCCATCTGCCGTCAAAACAACCTTCGAAGAACAATCGTTAATGCGATCACGCAAGGCTTGTGCGCTAAACCCTGCAAAGACGACGTTGTGCGTTGCTCCTATACGCGCACAGGCTAGGATTGCAATCACCAGCTCAGGAATGAGTGGTAAGTAGAGTGTGACAATATCTCCCGTCTGTACTTTTAGTTTTTTGAGCACATTCGCAAATCGACAGACTTCCGTATGCAACTCTTTGTACGTCAGAGATTTGCGATCACCAGGCTCACCCTCCCAATGAACTGCAACTTTATCTGCACGTTTTTCAAGGTGACGATCCAAGCAGTTCCATGTAGCATTCAAACGTCCACCTGCAAACCAACGGTAATGATGTGGCTTCGTTTCTTCCAACACATGGTCCCAAGGCTGCTGCCACTCTAGAAAATTCTGAGCTTGTTCGTGCCAGAACAGTTCGGGCTCGTTCTTTGCTCGTTCCCAAAGAGATTCGTAGTCACCGTATTCATGCAGACTTGCATTTGCCTTAAAGGTAGGCGTTGGCGCAAAAGATCGCGTCTCTCGGAGAAGCTGCGTAATCGTCGTACTCATCGTTCATCCCTTCTGTATAGCACCACAAACACTTCATCGTACGTTGGTATTTTTCGACCTCAGGTTTGGCATTCCTAGATTTGGCAAGATACCTGTTCTACGTGATTACACTTTCGCGATCCTTCTGTCTGCATGCAAAAAGAAGAGATTTTTGAGCCGCCCATACTTCACAACATTGACCATGCTTAGTAAACATGCGAGAAGTAGGTTCGGCTATATAATTTTTTCGGACCGTGTCCCTGCAAAGGGATTTGATTTGATTTATGAGAAGGATTTACCCACCATGAAACTTGAACATACAGATCTAATTCATGCTCCACTCGACAAAGTTTACAGTCTCGTCAAAGATGAGATGCCAAAGATCGCCCAGTTCCTTCCAAGTATTCGCGAGATCAAGGTTTTGGAACGCGAAAAAAAAGCTGACGGCCGCGACTATATTGTAAACCAGTGGTTTGCAGAACCAAACATTCCGACACTGGCCAAAAAATTCATCAACGAAAATCTTTTTTCTTGGAAAGATGTAGCCTATTGGAACGACACCTTGCGTCAAGTTGACTACGAGATCGAACCATTTTTTGCAGGGGACATCTACAAGGCTCGAGGTACCAACATTTTTTGTCCAGTAGATGGTAAGGTTCGCTTAACTCTTATCTGTGAAGTCAATATATACCCCGAAAAAATTCCGGGCATACCTAAATTCATTGCTAAGCAAATACACCCAATGCTCGAACAGATGATCGAAAAAATGCTTGCTCCCAACTTAACAAGCTTAGGCAAGGGTTTGAAAGAGTATCTGCGTGCCGAAGCCTCTCGCTAGTAGGAGCTATTATCTATGAGTAAAAGCATACATGGCAAACTACCTACATTTCTAAAAGATGCTTTGCGTGAAAAAAAACAATTTGCGCAACGCAAATTTCCAGACCTCAAAGCTGCAGCCTTTTTGGACTTCGATGGCTCACTAATCGACGGAGACATTACAGAGGGGCAAAAGAAAGGCGCTCGCACCTACTCAGGCCTCATCGATCTTGCCATACTTGGAGGTACAATTCCTGGCTTTGAAGGCCAAGAGGGTTTGCAACGCTTTTGGCACAAGTATGAAAATGATTTTAGCGACATGAAAGCCGCATACCTGTGGGCTGGTCAACTCGTTGCAAACTTAGCACACGACGAAGATCGTCGCTTACGAGAGGTCGTCATTCGACATCTTGGTGAGATGGTTGAGAAATATCTTTTTTCATTTGCGCATGATCTTCTGATGTTTTGTAAGACAGAAGAAATCACTCCCTATGTCATATCCGCAAGTCCACACTATTTTATTCAGGAGCTTGGTCACTTCCTCCCTATTGCAAAGGAAAATCTTTTCGGTTTGAATGGGCGTATGCAAAATGGAGAATTGGTGGATACAATTCTCCATGATGCAGCAGGCAAAGAACAACGCGTTGTCGAACTATGCACAAGTCGCTCTCTATACCCCCTCTTTGCGCTTGGCAACAAGTGGCACTGGGATGGAGGAATGATTCGTCGAACTTGCGAAGAGGGAGGAGTTGGGCTTCTTGTCAACGAAGGAGCTCCAAGCAATTACACACACCCTTCGTTGTATTACTTTAATATTTGCTAACCAATCGAAGGGTCATCCCAATCGAAGGGTCCACTACGTTCGGGATGAGCCTTTCATTTTGTATCTGTGTCGTCTGAATCGATGGGAACTGTCCCACCCAGCTCTTTGAGCTTGTCACGAGCACGCGAGAAGTCGGGATATTTTTTTATCAATCGAATCAAAAGTTTTTTTGCTTCGTCTCTTTTACCCTGTTGGATCATCAGTATTGCTTTATTATATTGCGCCTGAATGTTTCCGGTGTCGAGTTTGATCACTTGGTTATAAAGTTGTGTTGCTTCTTTAAATTCGTTAACAGCTTTGTGTGCAAGCGCTAGTTGATTCAGGTATTCGATATTTTCAGGATCATTTGCAAGAGCCTTTCTAGTAAACTGAATCGACTTTGTATAGTCCTGTAAATTGTAGTAGCCCAGGCCTAAAAAGTGCCAGAGATCGGGAGTTTCGATTTCCTTTTCCAAAGCTAACTCTAAAATCTGAATCATTTCTGGAAAACGTTTTTCTTTTTCAAAAACCGATGCGGCCTTAAGGTAGCGGATCGGATTGAGAGGAGAAATTGCAATCGCATGTCGATATTCTTCGAGAGACTTTTCGATAGCATTAAGTTCAAGATATATATCTGCACGAACCTCATAGAGCTGCACATAGTGAGCGTTTTTTTTCTCTGCCTGCGCAAGAAATTCCAAAGCCTTATCGTGTTCGCCACGTCTTCGTGCAATGTGGGCAAGACCGACCAGAGGACGGGCCGCTCGTGGGGCCATCTTTGCGAGAGCCTGGTACAGTTCTTCTGCTTTATCCAATTTATCTACACGCAAATAGTCTTTAGCTGTTTGATAGGCCTTCTCAGCGTTCCTTGGGTTGTGAAAGGAGAAGAAAGCTCGATGAACCTTCACCATAACATCTGAAAGTTGGAAAGGCTTAACAAGAATCTCATCAGCCCCCTTTTCCACTGCTAGCATGATCTTTTCACGATTCGCATCAAACATTGTTAGACAAAATGGAGGACGATTGAGCGTTAGATCGTCGCTTATTTCATCCAAAAACTCTAGTCCATCAGCATCAGGAAGTTCGAGTGCGCAAATAATGATGGAAATATCTTTCTCAGCACGCAAATACTTTACAGCACGAATTGCATCATGCGCATGCAAAATTCTACGAAATTTCAGTAGAGAGAGTTGATGAGCAATAATTAGACGTAGGTCCTGTTGAAAATCGACGACAAGAACAGGTAAATTCTTGTCGATATCCTTCGGAAATCCGAACATTTTTTCGAAGTCTAAATCCATGACCTTAAGGCTCCCGCTAAGCTATCGGAATGTGTTGCAGGAGCCTTAATAGCTAAACAAGCAATGACTAAGCAGCAGTCTCTTAACAGTGCTCAAAATGTCTGATTTATAAGCTATTGAATCAAATCATTAATAGTGCGCAAATTTTTCATTTTTAAAACAAAGAAAAGCAGCTCCCAGCAAACATGCATGATTCTTGAGTTCTGAGCAAAAAACCTGCGGAACAATATTCCGTCGACGTGCAAGTAAGTGTTCCAATTGTTTCTTGAGCTTGCTTTCAAAGAGGTCATAAGTTGCAGCAAAGCTTCCGCTGAATACAATTTTTTCTGGACAAAACATCACACAGTAGTTGTGCAAGGCAACCGCCATTACTTCTGCATAATAATCAAATGCAGACAGAGCCTCTGGATTATTTTTTCGCGCAAGCTCTGCGATTTGTTGTGCAGAATACGATGTATGGTGCTGACGATTGAAGCGAAAGCTAAAGTGATTTCCTGATAAAAACGCTTCAGCATCACCATAGACTCCACACGCACAGGGATCATCTTTGTTCTGAAAATCTATGATCATATGTCCTGCTTCGGGATGTTGGTTGCGCCCACTTCGAAAGAGTCGACCGTTGCAGATCACCCCGGTTCCAAGACCAGTCCCTAGTGTTAGAACCATCAGATTTGTGCAGGGACCTATGCGACCAACACCCAAATAGCGCTCTGCTAGCACACAGCACGCAGCATCGTTATCTAGATAGGTTTTCTTTGCAAGAGCACCCTCGATAATAGCCCTCAAAGGCACAAGACCCCATCCTTTACCATTTGTTAGTAGATTGGTTGGATCATGCAAAACGCCTTCGATAGGATCAAGCGGACCACAGCTTGAGATACCGATTTCAATGATCTGCGGGTACTCCGTAATAAATTCTTGCGCCCATGTGATCATCGAATGGATTAGATAGTCTTTACCTAAATCGAGTTTAAGCAATTCCCGACGTAAACTTAGGATCTCTCCATCTTCTTGGACCACTCCCATTTCTAGTTTTGTACCACCAAGATCGATAGCAAGACAGACTTTAGGTTGTTTTAAATTCACCTGCATAATCAACTCCCTCGTGAACTCGGCTCATACGCAAAGCAAAATAATTAAGATATAGGTATGCAAAAAGAGGAAGGACAAAGCCCCATCGTATGCCCAACTCGTCTGCAACATATCCCTGTAAAAATGGCAAAATAGCACCTCCAACGATAGCCATGCAAAGATAGGATGCGCCGCGTGAGGTATTTTTTCCAAGTCCTGCAATTGATAAACTGAATATAACAGGAAACATAATAGAATTTGGTAGCCCAACAGAGACTAGAAAGTAGGGACTCCACTCTCTCGGTAAAAACACAGACAGAGAGACAAGGCAAACCGCTAGCAATGCGACTCCTTTTAGACAGGTGCTTGCCGAGTAACGTGTCAGCAGATAAGTTCCTCCAAAGCGACCAAGCATCATCAAAAACCAATAGATAGCGACAAAGCGACCAGCATGATCTGCAGGAAAATTCCAACAGAACATAATATAATTTGTAAGAAAGCTTCCTATTCCAACTTCAGCTCCAACATAACAAAAGATCGCAAGTATACCCCAAAATAGACTGGAGTCCTTTGTCGTCGTTACTTGTTCACGCAGGTCTTTCTCCAAGATTTCATCCGTGATTTGCGGCAGAGAGATCTGAGTCAAGGCAAGAGCCACTACAGCTAATGTCAGAGCAATGGTCAAATAGGGTAAAGCTGTCGTATTTTGCGCTGTAGCTTCCGTAGCAGAAGAAAGTATAAGCGTTGACCCCACCAAAGGAGCAAGTGTAGTACCAAGAGAATTCAAGGCTTGAGCAAAGTTCAGTCTAGCAGAAGCACTCTGCACAGGACCCAAAGCTGTGATATATGGATTTGCCGCAACTTGTATAAGCGTAATGCCACAGGCCAATATAAAAATTGCACTCAGAAAAAATGGATACGATGCCCAATAACCTGCTGGCAAAAAACCGAGAGCTCCCAAAGATGCAAGGAGAAGTCCAACTACGATACCTCTCGCATAACCAAAGCGACGCAGTATCTGCGCTGCAGGAATCGAAAATACAAAGTAAGCTGAAAAGAAAGCAAATTGAATCAGCATCGAATGCTGGTAGTTGAGAGCAAATATCGCTTTCAGATGTGGGACAAGTATGTCATTAAGACATGTGATGAAGCCGAACAGAAAGAAAAGCAAAGCAACACTTGCAAAGGCAAGCCGATATGTTTTGAGCATGCAAAATTCCCTTCGCTTGAGATCAAAAAGTGAGCCTAGCTTGAATAGAAAATGAATCCAATGCTTTACTTCAGTATTGAAGAAATCCAAAGTCTATCATTCTGAGCAAAATCAAAAGTTGACTGATAACAGCAGAAAAAACGACAAAGATGTCGCAACGACAAGCTTTTAGCAAATGCTTTATAAATGTGAATTCATAGGCTTATTTCAATAAATTTTCATTCTACAAAATGCAAAAAAACGTCTCAAGTCACTTTGACGGGATTTACGTTGCCTATACCGAGTGATAAAAAAAATATTAGAAGTTACCAATTTTTTAAAAACGAATGACAGCAAGGAATTGCTAGCGTGCAAGGTCTCCGACAAAAATATGCAACAACCTTTCACGAACTCATTTGGAAAGAAGTTCGAAGCCAGGGCTGGCGTTTTTTTGCATATTTCTCTGTGATCTCATTAGCTGGAGCTGCGAGCATTGCACCTCCAAAATTCTATGGTTTCTTTGCAGAAAATGTTGAAGGCTTTCGCCTGATGAGCCAAGCCTCGGCTAATGAGTTCATTCAACAGCTACTGATCTTCGGTGCAATTTTAGCAGTCACACTTTTTATATGCAATGTCGTACGCTCGATTACTGAAGAGTGGATATCATTACACATCGAAGCAAGCCTACGCTGTCGATTTATGACCTACATGCAACGTATGCCATTAGAAAAATTTGACGAGTCTCAACGCGGAGACTGGCTCACCCGTATGTCACAAGATATTCACGGAGTTGAGCAGTTCATCTCGCTGCGCCTACCTCAGCAGATTTTTGACCTGATCGTTACGGTCGGCATCAGTGTTCTTTTTCTGACACAAAATTTTTGGATCGCACTTATTCTACTAAGTTCTGCAACGTTTATCGCAGTCATTAATTTCTACATTCAGCATAGCATTACCCCTATGTTGGAAAATCTTCGAGATCTTCATGGGCAAGTGTTTCAGGGACTTTTAGAAAGTTTTGAAGGCCTTCGTTCCATTCGTTCATACAAGGCCGAAGGCTTTGTACTCCAAATATTTCAGAGTCGGGTTCATAGCATCATCGATAAGGGTCTCAGCATGATCCGCATCGTTGGCACACTCGTGGGTACCAACTCTTTCCTTGTCAATCTTCTGACAACAGGCATCTTGACACTCGTTGCGATTAAATTGCGCGGCAACCAAATACTTCTTTCCGATGTCTTTCTCTACCCATTCTACATAGGGATGTTCTACGCATCTGTATTCGCACTTGTCCGTGGAGTCTTTGACTGGAATGACTTCTTCGTCCATGCACGCAGGCTTCAAGATGTCTTTCAAGTAGGCTCTCAAAATACATACACGCAACAGAGCCATCTCTCTTCTAGTACATTTGATCGAATAGAAATCCAAGGCGTGAGTGTGGGTTATCAGGGATTTGCCAAACTAACGAGACCCTTTGATTTTTCTGTGCAAAAGGGTGAAATCACCGTCATCCGTGGGCATTCAGGCTGTGGAAAATCAACCTTTCTTGAAATGCTTGCTGGCCTCAGAAGCTTTGATGCCACAAGTGTGCAACTGTATCATCAAAACAAGCTAGCACAAGATTTGACAGATCTTACAAATTCGATGCTTCTTAGCGTAGACTTTGCAACCTACGTCGAGCAAAGGCCCTATCTTTTGGAAGGAAGCTTACGCAGTAATCTTGCGCTTGGTCAAGACATTAGCGATAGCCAACTTTGGTCAGCTCTGCACGATGTCAACATGAGTGAATTTTTCAAAGAACGCGATGGACTCTCATTTTTTATCCAAGATGATGGTCGCAATCTTAGCGAAGGACAAAAGCAAAGAGTTGGTATCGCTCGTTCCTTGGTTAATTTGCGACCTCTGCTACTCTTGGACGAACCTTTTGCCTCTCTAGATCATGAGGCTATCCACATACTATGCAAAGCATTGAATAAGCTTAAAGAGCAACATGGGATCGTCATCATAACACATATGATCCCAGAAACCCTTGACCTAGATCGCATTGTTGACTTCGATAGTTTCAGCACTGCAAATGAAAATCCTGAGAAAACTTTGGATACCGAGGATTTTATCGATCCCTGTATAGCTAATATGATCTTAGCAAGTGACTATGCAGGCGCCCACCGGGGTGACGAGCATGAAGTCATTAGAGCAGGGGCCAATAATTCAAAACTATTAGCGGATGAACTTGTGCGTTCACCCGTTGATTGTAGAGTCTTTGTTTAACCCTTTTTTTGGAGTTCGTCATGGTAAAGCAAGTATCCACAGAACGCAATGAATTCGGTATCATTATTGGTCGTTGCGGTCGTCGCTGCCACCGTCGTTGCGCACGTCGCTGCGGTCGTCGCTGCGGTCGTCGCTGCGGTCGTCATTGCAGTCGTGCAAACTAGTCTACACGTGGGCTGTGCTTTAAATAAGGAGCACAGCCTCCCTCTCTTCGGCACTGAAAACCATTATAAAAATGAAGGTCGCTATGAAGAAGAAGACGTTGTATCTCGTTGAGGGTCAGGATAATCATCCTACTTATGGCTTTGGGCTAGAGTGTTCGAGTGAACTCGCAGGTCGTGATGATTGCGACAAGCTCTTTGATAAACTTTCATCTATTGAACTGATCCCAGAATCCTATTTCTTCGGTAAACGTGCCGAGTTCATTCGCAGAGTTGGAGAGAGCCAAATACCTGTCATTGGCCATGCGGTAGAGCTTTCGCTTGGTACGGATGAACCTCTTGACCGCCAGCATCTGGACGAGACCAAACGTGTTCTTGACCAAGTTAATTGCGTCATTTTTAGCGACCATCTTTGTATGACCCGCGCATCCGGAATCGAGATTGGTCAATTGACAACACTTCCATTTACCAGAAAAGTTGTGGATGTTGTTGCTCGAAAGATCGAGCAAGTTCAGAAGGAAATCCCACTTCCATTTATGATTGAAAACATCACAAATCGTTTTCTTTGGCCACAAAATGAATTGGAAGAAACCCAATTCATCAATGCTATTTTGCGCAAAACGGGTTGCGGATTTCTATTGGATTTAACCAATCTATATATCAACAGTATCAATCACAAATTCAACCCCTATCGTTGGATTGATCGTATTCCATCACGCTCTATTATGGGGATACATCTTGCGGGTGGTATCAAAGAAAAAGGTATACTCTATGATACGCACAGTCGAAGTGTCCCTAAGGCTGTATGGGAGCTTCTTGCGTACGTAATGAATCGCAGTCAACCGCAAGTGATCATCATCGAATGGGACCAAGACATGCCCAGCACAGATCGTCTGATCGAAGAAGTCCGCTATGGTGAACGATTCATCGCAGGTCTGGAGCGTAAAAATCCTCACAAGCGTCTGCCTTATTACAATCTACGCAATGTTGCTAGAGAGGTCTCACGATGAGTTTAATCGGCTTTCAAAGTGCTGCTGCTGCAATTATTCGCTGTCCTCGTCAAACTTATAATTGGAAGCCTGAGCAATTTCTGAAGGACTTCGATCTCAGCTCTGATGAACGCAAAATCATCATGAAGCTTTCACAACATGATGAGCTCAACAAGTACGGAACGGAGCAAGCCCATGGCCGTTGGGAAGTTTGTATGCGTCACTGCGATCGCGTGCCAGAGTATGTGCCAGACCGGGTGCTGAAGAATATTTGGTTTCAACTTTTTGAACCGAAAAACCTCTACGCCTCTTCCGATCTCAATGGTTATTTTGCAAATAGTATTCAGTTTATGGATTTTTTGCTAACGGACAAAGATGCACGCAAGCGTCTGCGACGTTCTTCACCCGATTTTATTTTTGATATGATTGCCTTTGAAAAAGCAGAGCTCGAACTTGCGCGACCTCTTACACAAGATCCTGCATTGCACCCCAAGTCAAAGCTATCCCATCCGCATTTTCGCATCGTTGATCTCAGCTTTGACATCCCTGCTCTTATTGAAAATCCAGACGTCGAGGACAGCGCAGAATTTGAACGCAAGCATACTCTTGTCTTCATCCGAAGCGAGGACAAATATGCCCCACGCATCTTTGAGATTAATGCGTCCATGCGAAGCTTTCTTCTCGATCAATACGCAGGAGGGAGCGCCCACGTACCAAGCTCTGAGATCAAAGCAGATCTTCTAACGATGGGGCTTCTGTCGATTTGAACTTTAACTGCCTATCACTAAACGTGGTAGATTCTTCGAAACTGTATAGATGGCATCAACCATGCGCTGAGGGTCTTTAGCCTGCAAAAAGAATTCATTATCATGTCTATATCGAACGGGGGCTACACCTCTATCTGTGTCCCCCGTTGCTTTAAGATAGGCTGCTTCACGCTGCCATAAAATCTCAACCGGAACACTATCAAACGATAAATCGAGAAAATCAGAAAACTCTCTACGTGTCCTTATAGGATTAAAGTTGGTAATTCTTCTTCCATCCAATCCATGGGCTGCATTGACAATTTGAAATATAAATTCCTCATTTTCTGTAAAATTATCTATAGAATTTGCAATTTTAGGAAGATCGAGAATAGATGATTTTTGTCTTACAAAACTTTTTGGAACATGTTGCCAAACAATAGCTGATGCATATTCCGCAATTTCTTCATTCGATCTGAACATGCTGGTTTTATTTGGTGGAGTTGGCTTACGTGCAGCAATTACAAAATTTTGGGCGCTACGATGCAAGTCCTCGTAAAATTCATCTGTATCCCTCGTAGATTCAGAACGACGGCCAGTTCTTTGGTAGGTTGCAACCATTTCCAATTTATCTAAAAAAAATGGGTCTTGCCTTTTCTGTGCTTTTACCCATTTGCCAAGCGGCGTATTTGTTTGCTCCATGACATTTGCAATATCTTTTGCAAGCGCACCTTGTCGCAGACCATGAGCTAGAGCATGATGGTAGCGGTTAACGGTAAACGTTTCTATCATGTTTTCTGTCGCACTTTTAGCGATCTCGATATCACGTTGTAATTGTGTATTAACCGTTTCATAAGGTTTTGCATAAATTGCAACGACTCCGTCATCACTTTGGTCCCGAATGAGTCTTTCCGTTGCTGCCTGTCGATCTAAACGCTGCGGATCTGCTTTGGGCCCTTGAGTTACCAGACTATTTGAAAAGCTCGATCGGGGATTCGACACAAAGGAGAGTACGCGCGTTTCACCCGATTCTAACTTTACAAGAGGATAGGCTCCGATGACTTGATCAGGATCTATCTTGACTGGAACAGCCACTTCCCTTTCCTTAAAATTCATATGACTAGTCAATGCCTCACCTTCTCTTGGAGCAAGCACGAGCACAAGACCAAATTGGCTCTCAGATGGAGTAAATTGACTTTGACCTGCTACTTTTTTTGTTGCAAAGTTAACAGCAACCTTCCAACTACTTGTCGTTGAAACAAAAAGTGATCCGGATGATGATTTAAAATGCTCAGAAGGAACAGTATTCCATTCTGCCACAGGTTTTTCTGATGGTTTCCATAATGCAGGAGAGACTACACCTTTCGAAAAATATTCATTCATTGCAACTTCTATAGCCTGGGGCAACTCTTTTCCTTGAACCTGTCCATTCTCAAATTTCGCAACCTCTGCACGTGTAGCTTCAAGATCAGATCCTGGAGGAAGTTGAACTCCACGATAAGTGACTGTTGCATCTTTATTAAAGTTTTCCTTGCCAATAGCCCTTGTAGTTTGTTTCTCGAATTCTGTTTTTAGGAGCAACATTTTTGGCTCGGTTTCTCTATAGCTTCCTAGTAGACTGACTTCTTCACACCCATCGCAGTCGATGGCCTTGAGTTGAGCAAAGCGTCGATTGAATTTTGAATACAAACTTGAGAATGATTCTATAGTGAGATGTTCTAGTTCATCTTTTTGAATGGGAAGTCTTGGGTCTTTCTTTTGTAGATCCGCAAGTAACTCTTCCGCAAGACGGGCTTTATCATCTGATTCTTTCAGAGTTTGTTCAAAAGCTTCTATAGAGGTGTTCTTCGATGCATCAGAAATATGTATCCTAAGTGCATTCTCTGTTGCTTGTCCTTGCCTAACAGCAGAGGCAAAAGGTGCTCGATGTTTATAAAGACTATCCAAACGTTCCAGACCTTCTGCACCTAAAGCTTCTGTTCGTGTCACTAGACCTTCTGCGTAGTTTGGATCCAAAAAACGCATCAAACTCGGTGGTATTTCCACCAGACCAAACCCACTCGGTTTGGGGTCAAAAAGAAAAATCGCCTCAGAGGTCTGTAAATTAAGCTCTTGGAATAGCTTTTGGTCATCTGAAGCTCCATCTCTCACATTTTTTAGAGCACCGACCAGAACTTGACTTGAAGCTGGAGTTGGTTCCATTGCTTCACTTTCGAATGCGATTTGAGCATCTTGCTTTCTATGAGTACGAGCACATGCTAGAAAAATAAAACTACTGCTGATTAGAGTAATCCATAACAGTGAAAACCTTTTCACGGTGAAAAACATTGACAAACCATTAATAGACACATTGCTAGTCAATCTTCCTTCCTCCAGAAAATGGAATATTTCTACACCTAAATATCTTATTATATACACCAAATATCTAGAAATTTTCATTAGTCATAACAGGCTCTCTACCACTGAATGGATCCCAACAATTGGCAAGCAGCTAAAAATATTAGCGCAGAATAGGTCTTACGAAGAAAGCCCTATTCTGCTCTCTATAGACTAGAGGGTAGGAGGATGCGAATGAGCGCTTGCTCCAGCGTGGTGAAAATGTTCTGCTTCGGTCGAACCTGCCATTGCAGATGTGGAGCCCTTACTTGCAACTGTTGCTAAGATGGAATCGAAGAACGTAGTGCCGACTTCCATCTGATGTTTTACAGCTGTGAACCCTTGGGCTTCAGCTCTGAATTCTTTATCTTGCAGATCCACATATGCACTCATGCCTTGCTCAGCATAGCCTTTGGCAAGGGTAAACATACTATGGTTGAGAGTATGAAAGCCTGCGAGTGTAACAAATTGGAACTTATAGCCCATTGCACCCAATTCGCGTTGAAATGCTGCGATCTCATCATCTTTAAGATGTTTTTTCCAATTGAATGATGGAGAGCAATTGTAGGCTAGGAGTTTTCCAGGAAACTCTTTATGAATAGCTTCTGCAAAAATACGTGCTTCGGAGAGGTTAGGAGTTGATGTTTCACACCAAACCAAATCGGCAAAGGGTGCGAAGGCTAGACCACGAGAGATTGCAGCATCTATACCTCCACGGAAATTATAGAAGCCCCCGGGTGTACGTTCACCAGTGATAAACGGACGATCACGAGCATCGATATCACTTGTAATGAGATAGGCACCGTTCGAATCTGTGCGTGCAATCAAAACCGTCTGCGCACCTGCAACGTCTGCAGCAAGTCGAGCAGCCTGTAATTTTTCAACAGCTTCACGAATGGGAACCAAAACCTTACCACCAAGGTGTCCACATTTTTTTGCAGATGGATGCTGGTCTTCGATGTGCACACCAGCAGCTCCAGCTTCGATCATTTGTGACATGAGTTCGTAGGTATTGAGAACGCTTCCAAAACCAGCATCTCCGTCAGCAATGAGTGGAAGCATGAAATCAACAGATCCTTTGCCGCTGCAATGTTGAATTTGATCAGAACGAAGAAGCGCATTATTGATTTTTTTCACAACTGCAGGGACACTGTTCGATGGATAGAGACAGAGGTCTGGATACATTGTACCTGCTGCGTTTCCATCTGCTGCGATTTGCCATCCACTCACATAGACAGCCTTGAGTCCACCTTTTGCCATTTGCACAGCTTGATTGCCTGTCAGCGCTCCGAGAGCTGGAATGTAAGGAGAATCGTTCAGCAAGCTCCATAATTTATTGGAACTGTATTCTGCAAGCGAGTGCTGAATCTTTACTGTGCCACGCAGCTTAAGAACATCTGCAGCTGTGTAATTTCTTTCGACCCCTCGCCACCGAGGATTGTCCTGCCAGTCAGATTCTAGAGCATGAATTGAAGACGAACTGAAACTCATAGCAACCTCTTAGAAAAAGAGTAAGGCCTACGTCAACGTGACGTAATAAAAAATGGAGAGTGAGTCATCTTATAACTAGGTTAGGAAAAAGGTCCTCCACTAGCAAGAACAATTCGAACCATCATCATTCAACAATAGGGACTGTACTCGGATTGGCGCAAAGTACATATCTAAAAAATAACCGTCACACCTAACCCGTATGTTTGGTGCGCCAAGATAGGATTGAATAGCACCGTTGCTTCGGGGCGACGTAGGGATCTGTTGGTCACACGTTTTTGCTGCAGAGTTCGATAATTGCTTACTGCAACTTTAGCTAGGCCATAGCCAATAGCTACAGCCAGTGGGTAGTCACTAAACCAGTGGACTCCATTGTTCATCATCTGAAAACTAAGTGCACTCAGCAGACCTATTCCAACTGGTAAAATAAAATAGCGATACTCGGGATAGTTTTCTACAATCACTGTGAGGGTCATGGTTCCCGTAGCAAGATGCCCAGACGGAAAAGCATCGTGTGCTGGTATGTTTTTATGATACTTTACTTGGTTAGGAAAAAAGTCCCAACGTCCGCGTTCCTGAGTGCGTACAAGGGGACTTTCACGACCTGTGAGATGTTTGAGAACTTGGGTTGTGGTCCCCGTTGTGAACAGACCTTCGAATAGCGCATAGCTTGTTGCCCAAGCCCTATAGTCATTCGCAAAATACCCAAAACCCAAAAATCCCAAAGCAATGGATCCATGCGTCCATCCATCTCCAATAAAGTACATCCATGATCCAAGATCGGTAGGAAAACGAAAGTTCAGATCAAAAAGCTTAAAAAAAGTCTTAGTCTTATCTTGCGACGAGATTCCCCACTTACGCCCAAGATTCTGCGAGCCCAAAATCAGATCTTCGTCATAATGAATGGAAAGCGCTGTTGATGCGGCAATCCCCAGGAACCAAGGTACATGCTCATAGTCTGCGTTATTGTCGTAGAGCAACTTAAAATCTTTGAAAAAATTTGTAACAAAAGGCACGCCACTCGGTCGCTCGTAGGTATACGCCTCCGTATCCGATACAGCGTAAGTCATGGTTGTTTGGGCCAGGCAGGGGCTGCTAAGAAGACAAACCGTCAATAGCAAAGCAAGCGAGAAGGTGCGCATTCCAATATTTCCTTAGTGTATGTCGTTAGAGCGTCAACTTGAGATCAAATTAGGACAAATTGGAAGGCGAAGCTAGCCTCATATTCATAAGGCTGTGCATTGGCGTGATAGTTATCATGAGAATCCATTTAAAAATGGTCCATTTTAGGCTAGAGTATGAGCTGTTTGTTTTATAAATCGTTAAAGAGGATGTTCCATGTTCGCAAAATCTCTAATGGGTGTGTTTGTATTGAGCACAGGTTTGATGCATGTGGCTTGCGGCAAAAAAGACAAAGCAGAAGAGGTGAATATAAGCAACCTTGAGCTCGATAGCGATAAACCGGAGCTTCACAGAGGCTCAGCATTGGGAATCAAAGGCAAAGTTGAAGGAAACACACCTTACGTGATGAGCTTCAGCATCACAGATAGCGAAGGAAATGACGTTCCTTTTTCGGACAGCAATCTAAAAGTTGAGTACAAGCGCCCCCCATCTGGTCGCACACATCTCACTTTGCAAGAGCACATGCAGCCACGCTTGGTCGCTGGTGATGAGGTTTGTAATGGTAAATACGCAGTCAATGTAACAGCCAAAGTTGGAAAAGCTGTAGCTAGCAAGCCACTTTATTTTGAAGTAAAGGACGGTCTGCCTGCAGATGCTCCACAATGTGTACGCAAAAAAAACAACAAGAAAGCAGAACTGATCTCGAGGCAGGGTACAATCCACAATCTGATTGGTACAAAACCTGGAGCCTTCGATCTCGAAAAGGGCGAAAATGTAGCACAGGGTGCAAGCGACGAGACCAAAGATCTTATAGATATGACAGCGGAAACATCAACCAAGATGAGTTTGAAATTCAAATCTCTCAACGGTGCACGCTTTGCGCATACCGTAGGCTTGGATTACATGACTGCAAGCCACGCAGATGCTGAGCAACAAACTCAAGTCCACGCTTTGCATCAGACCACCGAAAGCTTAAAACAAGATGATGTCTACGTCGTCAAAATGAGTGAGGCGCGTGGAGGAGCATACTACCTTCTTAGGATTACGAAAGCTCAACAAAACAATAAAAAACGCAATGATGGGTACATCAATTTTGAGTACCGTAAGCTCTAAACGGCCTCACAAACATTGTTAAACTACTGACGAGCACGCTTCAACGGACGTTCACACACCTCTTCACACACATCCGAACTCTTGGGTTGTGAAGGAAGAGGACCTGCACTTGCTTCAGGCTCATCATCATGAGGCAGTATCAATGAACGTAAAAAAGTTCTACCTTCGATGAGTTCGTCAAGTTCCGACAAAGGGAGCACCGGATAGAGTCGCGTAACTTGAGGAGTTCGGGAGCTAGAGCTTTCGGCATACACTTCGACGGTGTCGTCAAAATCATAAATATCATCGTCTACTACGTACGCTCCAGTTTGCTCATTCCACCTAGCCTCAATACGACGTTCATCAGCAGGCTGCCTTGGGATAAAAATATGCAAAGTCACTTCTTCTGGAGCCCCTAGAACCCTTGCAATAGGAACCCTCCTCCATCCAAGAGATTCAGAATCGGAAGAAGAATCCGAAAGATCGGAAGAAGAATCCGAAAGATCGGAAGAAGAATCCGAATCATCTGCTGCGGATCTGCCACGAACATGCGGGACAAGTGGAACTGGACTGTCCGCAGATGGAGAGAAAAGCGAGGCAAGACGTATACGCACACGATTATGCTCTCCAGGCTGTGAACTCCAGCCCTCAGGCCTAACCCTATACGGCCTGTGAGGTCCTGATGCAGATACTTGTTCTGCAAACCATCGCACATTCCTGCTAGCCCCTCTCTGCAAGCGACGCTGTGTCCGAGCGTCGACCATAAAAACACCTTCATCAGGGTTCCATTGCGCCTCTCCAGTAATCCCGGACTGTATAATTTGCCCGTTTTCTTTACACAAAAACACGACCGCTTCTTTTTTGGCCAGAACGCTAGCACTCATAAGCAGTAGGCAAGCTACAATCATTTTTTTCATATAGAATCTCCAAGTTAGGCCACCTTAGGGTGTCCGATATTTTCAATTTGATGAGACAGATTGCGTATCTTTTATCCGCCGATCCTTCATCTGTCAATGCTTAGAGGCTAACTTCATGTCCATTCTGGCGATTGGCTGTGATACCCGCTAAAAACTAAGGTAATTTCTGCTGAATACAGTAGAGTGGTTGCGATTCTAGAGCGTCAAACCTTTTTGCTACGGAAATATCTATGAAATTTGCTTACACACTTCTTTATGTCAAAAATGTTACTGCTAGTG
>CAZWOL010000053.1:0-18696 GCA_964635325.1 uncultured Pseudobdellovibrionaceae bacterium | reverse complement strand
CCTTCAGCAAAAGGTGTCTTAGCTATGTAAGCAGGTGATCGTTGGGAAATGTCAGGTATGATCATGATGGTGCTCCTTCTTACATCCGAACTTGTAACTGCTCTGACACAAGAATTGTCTGCAGACGATATAGTAGAAAACCATATTCGTGCTTGTGGTGGGCGCGAACGTTTGCAATCTTTAAAGACGATTTCTCGGGTCGAGTAGAAGCACACCCTGAGGTGCGCTTCTACTCGACGCAGTGCGCACACTTCACGCACATCGGTGCTCCGAATCCACACACTGAATCTGAAGGCCAAGCCTTGGGAGTCACACTGGCAAAGCCAGTGGCTTACCTATCGTTGAGTTATTTTCTTAGCGACTTCTGTCTTTACCATTCTATTTGGCAGGACAATTGAATCGATTGCTAGCTGAAAGCCTCAGACCCTCATCTTAAATGTATAATCTTTAAGCAAAGCCTCTGCTTTATCTGTGCTTAAAGCTATTTTTGTTCAGCAAACCTCAAAAAACACCATAACTTACTGATTTTATTGATTTAAATCGATCATTACCAACTGTTCATTATACAGATGTTAGATGAACAAAACCTACCGCAAAGCCCATTTTTGGGGAAAAATATGAAAAATTTCGTCTTTTCAATCATCCAACACTACCGTTTTTAGTGTTGGATAGTAAATTCTATGCACCACCAACAAAAGTGGCGTGTGTTGGTTGATGGATCGCACTCAAATTAAACAAATCGGATGGGATCTCGATCAAATGAAACACATAAGTCCTTGAGAACATCCTCGGGTCGATGCGCACACACTAGCGGATTATTCACACCACGACCGAACACATTGCTGATTGATAAAATGCTGTTTAATTATACAGATTAAATTAGGACGACAGATCTTTAGCTCACCTCTGCACCTGCGTTCAGCAGCAACCTCAAATTGTGAGGAGTATTCGGTTGTTTATGGAAAAAAAGCTGAAGATCCGTTATATACCTCTCCCCCACTGCAGCTTCAGTTTAAATAGGTGTGAAACACCAGAGTGTGTGGGGGGTTCATGAGGAGTAGTATCATGCCGGATTCTTCCCAATACGTGACGCTGAGTGCTTCCGTCACTCCAAGTGGGCATATCCATGTCGAAGCTAAAAATGAAAACCTGGACACCGCACCGGTCGTTGTTCCTCTCAATGTGGGACAGCAAATTATTGATGCATTCTTGAAAGGAAACGCCTCGGGATTCTTGCAGTTGGTAAGTTCAGAACTTACACTTCCCATGCCTGCAACATTAAATTTTTGGCGCGATTTTTCCCGTCTTTTTTTCACTCATTTATGCGCACTTCCAAATTTAGAGGATAAAAACCAAGCTTTCGAGTTGCTAGCTCCTATATCCGAGCTCTCAAATTTGCTTACTGTTGCACCCCCCATGCATGGAGGCGAGTACCTCAATAGCGAACTTCTACGGAGTTATTGGCAAGATCTTTCTCTGGAGGTGAAAAATCGGCTATCAAAACACAAAGGGAGTGCTGCTGATTTTATTCATACGCTGAATCCTGCTTGGAACCTCGTCGGTCGTGTTTGTTTCCACTTAGCAGAAAACAAACAAGATCCTGAACAGCCATTTGCATTCCTGGCAACTTATACAAACCGACTATCTGCGATGGCTAGAGCTCAGCATCTTCCTCTTGGCCGAGCTATCCAAGAATTTTCGGGTGCAAGCAATAGAAATGCACTTATAACCCTTTTAAAGCCTGTTCAAAAGGCTGCAGAGAATAGCCCGTGGCTTAAAAAACTAGTGGACGAAGGGGAGATCTTTCACCCTCGCGCCTGGAGTGCTAATGAAGCCTACAAGTTTCTTAAAGAAATCCCAACCTTTGAAGCGGCAGGCGTCGTTGTACGGGTACCTGATTGGTGGCAGACAAAACGCCCACCACGCCCAGAGATTCGCATAACCGTTGGAAAGAAAAAACCATCCGACTTTGGTCTTGATGCCTTACTAGATTTTGAAGTCGCATGTGCGCTTGAAGGAGAGGCACTCAGCAAAGAAGAGTGGGAAGAAATTCTTCATAGTACCTCAAATCTTATTTCTCTCAGGGGACATTGGGTCGAAGTTGATCGCGACAAGCTGCAAGAAGCTCTAGCTCATTGGCGAAAAGTGCAGAAAACCGTGGTGAAAGATGGTGTCAGTTTTGCAGATGCCATGAGATTGTTAGCGAGCGCATCCTCCCTT
Organism: uncultured Pseudobdellovibrionaceae bacterium; assembly: GCA_964635325.1. Taxonomy (GTDB): domain Bacteria; phylum Bdellovibrionota_B; class Oligoflexia; order Oligoflexales; family Bog-1112; genus BOG-1112. Next base: position 16,476 of record CAZWOL010000053.1, on the reverse strand, counting down.
GGAGGCAAAGCTGGGCTAGACTTCGAGTTGTCGACAAGCAGAGAATGGTCTCATATTGTTGCAGGAGATTGGTTAGCTCAAACCATTGATGATTTAAGAAACCCGGATGCTCGTGAAGAAAAGTGCCTAGCAACGAATCTTAAAGCCACCTTGCGCCCCTATCAACAGGCGGGTGTCAAATGGATGTGGCTAATGCACCGCTTACGCCTTGGTGCTTGTCTTGCTGACGATATGGGCCTTGGAAAAACAATTCAAGTTCTGGCTCTTATTCTCTTACTAAAGGAGCAGAAGCCATCTTGTCACGGACTGCTAGTTGTTCCAGCCTCTCTTATTGGGAACTGGCTTGCTGAAGCAGAGAAATTTGCACCTTCCTTAAAGTTTTTTGTTTTACATCCATCATCACTCCCAAGCAGCGAGGGGGAACAAGACTTTCGAGTTAAGAGTGAAAAGGCTACGCTAACTATCACTACGTATGCTCTTCTCAGCAGATTCCGTTGGCTTGCTGAAATGGAATGGGATGTCACCATTCTTGACGAGGCACAGGCCATCAAAAACCCGGGGGCCAAACAGACCGCAGCAGTAAAAGCGATTAAAGCAAGTCAACGAATTGCTTTATCAGGAACACCGATTGAAAACCGTCCGTCAGATTTATGGTCTATATTCGATTTTATCTGTCCAGGACTTTTAGGAACTAGCAAAGTCTTTAGTCAGTTTTTAAAACAAGCGACCAATCCATACTCAGCACTACGTGGTTTGATACAACCGTATATTCTACGGCGTTTGAAAACTGATCGGAGCATTATTGCTGATCTACCCGAGAAGGTTGAAGTACTGGCCTATTGCACCCTCAGCAAAGTTCAGGCAGCGCTATACGAAAAAGCAGTTACCGAACTAGCACGGAAGATCGAACAGGTTGAAGGTATTCAGCGCCGTGGTGTGATCTTGTCCTTTCTGATTCGATTTAAGCAAATCTGTAATCATCCTTCCCATTGGTTAGGAGACAACTTGTTTGAGGCGCAAGCCAGCGGCAAGTTTATTCGACTGGCTGAGATTTGCGAGGAAATTGTCTCACGTCAAGAAAAAGTGCTCATTTTTACTCAGTTTCGCGAAATGATCGACCCTCTCGCAAAGTATTTAAGCGTCATCTTTGGTAGAGAAGGCTTGGTTTTACATGGGGAAACACCAGTAAAAAAGAGAAAGTCCCTTGTGGATGCTTTCCAAGATGAGCATGGACCACCATTTTTTATTTTATCACTTAAGGCTGGAGGCACAGGACTCAACTTGACTGCAGCCTCCCATGTTATTCACTTTGACCGCTGGTGGAACCCTGCCGTGGAAAATCAGGCGACAGATCGAGCATTTAGAATTGGTCAAAGGCGGAACGTCTTGGTACACAAGTTATTATGTCGAGGTACGCTTGAGGAGAAAATCGATGCCATGATTGAAGCAAAGAAGGCTATCGCTACAGAACTCCTCACTGATGGAAGCAGCGAAGCATTACTTACTGAACTGAGTAATGTCGACCTGATCAAACTTGTATCCCTCGATATTCATAGTGCAATGAATGATGTCTGACGGAGGTTATGTTGAGCTGGGGAAGAAAGAAAAATTATAGAGGTTATGGCGGCTGGGCTCCTTATGTGCCTGTTGCTGAGCGAAAGAAACAAGCGGCTCGCGAGGTTGCGTCGATGAACAAGAAAGGTGAAAAAACTACTCCAGTCATCATCCAGGGACGAACCATCGCTACCACGTTCTGGGGTAAGGCTTGGTGCGATAATCTCGAATCCTATATGGACTATGAGAACAGATTGCCACGCGGGCGTACCTACGCCCGAAATGGGTCAATTGTCGACCTCAAGATCACTGCAGGTAAGATCAAAGCAAAAGTCATCGGTTCCTCGCTATATACGGTCGAAATCAACATCAAGCCCATAGAAAAAGAGCGGTGGCAAGGTGTCATAAAAAACTGTTCCGGGAAGATTGCTTCATTGATGGAATTAATCCAGGGAAAGTTATCCAAGGGAGTGATGGAATGTGTGACGTCGCAAAATAGTGGTTTATTCCCTTCTCCACAGCAGATTTCGTTAAAGTGCTCCTGCCCCGATTGGGCTGATATGTGCAAACATGTCGCAGCTGTTATGTATGGCGTTGGTCATCGCCTCGATCAGCAACCGGAGTTGCTATTTCTCATGCGTCAGGTCGATCACTTGGAATTAATAGCCAAAGCATCGACATCCGGTACTATCGACAAGACAGCTAAAGGCAGCGTCCTGAAGACGAACGATCTCGGTTCTATGTTTGGGATCGAAATGGACGAGGAGCCCCTTGCAGAGGTACAGGATAAACCAGAAAACGATCCAGATAGCAGCATCCGTAAAAAGCTTGCTAAGAAGGTGGTAGTGAAAAAACGACTAAAAACCAAGAAAGCTGCACCAAAAAAAGTAAGAGCTGCCAAAAAACTTAGGAAATCCAAGGTATCCATAGTCAAAAAAAAGAAGAAATCAGTTCGAAGAAAAAAAACAAGTGTTTCAGCACGAAAACGTCTGCGAGAAAGCAGTTCCATGTAATAATTACTTTATGCCTAAATGACCAGAGCCATAAATGGGAGCCATAGACAGAGAGCCATCATAACATGATATGCGAACTGAAGGTTAAAATTTAGGCAGAAAATTGAAGAATTGCGAGTGAGCTAACAAAGGGATATTTTTCGTTTGCAAACACAAAAACCCCTTTGTCCTAGGAGATTACCATGGACTGGCAGTCTCAGCTCATCGCTACATATATCAAAATTTGTTCTGTTTGGAATACAAATCTTTTTGCAAGCGCCCAAAGAATGAGCAATCATCAGGTCTATAGCATCACAGATGAGGAGATCATGGCCATCTATATTTTTGGGGTCATGCGTAAACAATTCACCGTAAAAAATATTTTTCAATATGCCAAGGATCACCTTCAAGAGTGGTTTCCAACTTTAGGTGGGTACGATGCTTTTTTGCATCGACTCAATTTTTTGAGTGAGTGTTTCGTTTCCCTCTGCAACCAACTCAGTAGAGATCTGAACAATTGCTCCAGCGAAAGAATTTTTATGGTGATGGACTCTCTTCCTATTGTTCTAGCTAACAACAAAAGAAGCAGCTCTGCAAAAGTTGCACCAGAAATTGCAAGCAAGGGCTATTGCGCATCTAAAGATATGTACTACTACGGTGTAAAGCTTCATACCATTGGGCACCAAAGACTTGGTTCAATCAACTTCTGTCAGTAAAATTCGACAACCAATTGAATCTTTTTTCAACTGGATTCAAGAAAAAACCAGCATACAAACAGGTTCAAAAATTAGATCAGGAAAAGGGCTTATTGTTCATGTTTTTGGCAAATTAGCGGCAGCTATGATGCTTTTGCCTAACGTTTAACCTTCAGTTCGCATATGATCTATATCTTTTTCATTGAAGTAAGCTCTCAGAAAGCTCTTCGCTTGTTGAAGACTGGGTGCAATGCTTTCACTGTAAACAGCACTCACATATTCGCGACCTACCTCGAATGATTCTCTATAATCCCTGAGACTATTGCATGCTTTAGTTGCTACTAAAGCCATAGGCCAACTTAGGCTCTCTGGAGAAAGATTCTCAGGAGTATATATAGAATAAAAATCGCACAAATCTTTTTCAACTTTTTGTTCCTCAGCATGAGCAGAAGCGGAAATAAGTAGTGTCAGCGCAAAAACAGCAGGTCTTAGTAATTTCATCTCGATTACCCTTTCTGAGATTTTGATGAGCTCTCACTCATACTGAATATGCGTAGGGAATGCAAGAGCCTAGCTTTGATTGTTTTTTAGACAACACTATTCGTATAGTCTGAGCTACAAAAACTTCGTAAAGTTTTGGATAATGCCCATCAACAGGATATGGAGAACGTCGATGCGACATAGGATTTTCCAAATGTCTCTTATCAGTCTACTCTACACCCAAAATTCCGCTGCTCTTGCTGCATCATCTTCTAGCGCACTGATGCAAAGCGTCTTAGACCTCGCTTCACATGAACTTGCTCAAGGCGGGTTGCCTTTTGCAACAATCGTCGTCGATAAAAATGGAAAAATCATTGCAAAAGAAGTGAACACAGTAAATCACACCCACGACCCGACAGACCATGCAGAGATTCGCGCAATCCGGAGCGCATGTCAAAACCTAAAGCGTAGCGATTTGCACGACCACGATGTATATGTCATTGGACATCCGTGCCCAATGTGCACAGAGGCTTTGAAAGTAGCAAAACCTGATGCCATCTATTTTGCAGTTAGTATCGATGCAAAAAACAAGGCCCTTGGCAAAAGCAAGGATCCTGTTAGTCCTCCAATGCATCATATGAAAGATTTGGAAACGAAAGGTTTGGAGATTTTTCAGGCTTGGAAAAAGGACAGCCCACAGCAAGCTCTCTAGGTTCTATGGCTTCGAGAACTCCAATATTTAGTCTGGAGTCTCTTCCATCGTACGCGGACCACTTCCGTAATTTGGATTGCTGCGCCAAGGCCATTCATTGCTGTTAAAATGCGCATATTCTGGAAAAAACGAAGGCAACCCCTTCTTATCCATAGCATCCTTCAAAGCAGCACGGCCTGCAGAACCAAATAACTCCGAATCCATCAGCATGTAGTCATTGAAGAAAACCTGCCCCAACTCACGATCGGAGATGATGCGTGCCAGCAACGCGATCATCGATTCGGGTGTCGTTGTGAATGCAGAAGTTTCAAAAATCATCAGACGTTGGTTGATTGCTTCCTCTCCCATAAATTGAGCGAGTACTGAAAACAAAATATTATTTTGTCTCGTCACATAGAGAGTATTGGTAACCGCATAGGTTTTGGACCAATCATCCCCTAGCATGTCTTTCCACTCTGACATAACATGAACCCAGTGACTCGTCTGTGCAGTACCAGCAATAACTCCAAGTTTTTTAATGAGGGGCTTGAGACTGCGCGCGAAGCTTTGTATGTCTGCAGCTGTAAAAGAACCTTGTTCTAGGCACTGATCCGCAAACTTTTTATCGATGCTCAAAGCATCTTCTAAGACCTTGCGATCCTCTTCACTCACCTCTAAATCTTGTAATTTCTGCAAAGCATCCTCGACACCATCACGAAATTGGCGCAACGACACTTGCCAAGCTAGGTCTGCCTTCGAATCTTCAGCATAAGGCGTCAGTATTTCATAAAGCGATATGCCTGCATGCCCCACAGACTTAGCGAGTTGATAGACCATTGCAGGAGGTGGAGCCTCCAAGGGGCTCTGATTTGGTCTATACAGAATGAAACGCCCTCCCTCTCCACTAAATAGAGAGACGATCACCGGATGTTGTTTGAGAAACTTATCTTGAAACTGCGAAAGCGCCTTGTCGTAGATGTGACGCTTCTGCTTATTGATCGCAAGTACTGATTTTTGTGCAGCTTCACTTGGGGAATCAGACCCATTCAAAGCAAGCGAACCCATCAAGAGACCAAGAACGAAAAAATGACGCAACACCACTGCAACTTCCTCCAAGTACGTTTTCACTTGGAGTATTTAGAGTAAAGCGAACATATTTTCTCTAAGTTAAGAGCGCCATTTAGACGCGCATCAATCGTTGAAAACGCTCTTCAACAATTGCAAGATATGTTCGTTTACGCTCGGAGCTGAGTCAGCCTAAAACATCAGATCAGATTATTCTGTCCACTAAATGAGGTAAAAACTAAGTAAAATTAATACGATCGTATGATTTTTCAGTATAAAGATCAAAAAATACATCAGATCAGATGTGTCGAGGCTTGGCGAAGCTAAATTCTCGGCGGGAACCGAAAATTACAAGGATGATCTTATAGCCGTGCTACAACGCATCGGAGCAGAAGAAGGATGCGTCATATCACCTGTCTCAAAGTTTAGGCAGGGTGGATGACGATCCCTTTCCGTGTTGGAACTTAAAGAAAAACGATTCTCAAAGGGAGCAATAAACCCACGATAGCTTGCAAAGCGTTCACGTGTACTACGCCTTTGCTCTATCTCTCCAGGAGAGGCTACTGCAAAGTATTCACCAGTAGTAGAACCGGCATGGATTGCAAAAAAATGCGTTGCAGCAAAGGCCCGCGTCCAATTCACCAATTGCTCTGCAGGAACCACAAAAGCCTGTGTTTGCTCATCCCACTCTACATTTGGGTAGTTTTGCACAACTCCGACATGCGAAAATACAGCATCTTTCGGGATACACGCGAAAATAACGAGCTTGCTAAGCGTTTCAGCAAAAATGCTAGAACTCATACACAATGCAATAGCTAACACAAACTTTCTCATAGTTCATCCTTGTCAGAATTATTAAGAAATGATGAAGATGAAGGAGTGTCTAAAGAATAGAAGATCAGGTGTCAATCAATAAGTACGTGCGAATTCCTGCGCGCGTTCGTACTCCTCGGGTGTATTGATTTCAAGAGTTCTGTTCTGCGTAATCGAAACCTTGATCCGATATCCGTGCTCTATAGCACGCAACTGCTCAAGACTTTCAACTTTCTCCAACATTGTTTGTGGGAGCTTGCAGTAACGCATCAAAAAGTCCCTACGAAATGCATACAGACCCATATGATGAAAGACTGGCGCTTGCGCAGGCTCACGAAAGTATGGGATCGGAGAACGAGAGAAGTAAATCGCATAGCCTTGTAAATCCGTGATCACCTTCACTGCGCCGGGATCGACATATGCATGTTCATCAAGAGGGAAGGCCAGAGTTGCCATATCGGGGTTTTCACCACGCACGTACGGTGCCAACAACTGCTCCAAACTCTCAGGTCGAATGAAAGGTTCATCACCCTGGAGGTTGACCACTACATCCATATCAGGAAAGCGCTCAGCTACAAATGCGACGCGATCACTTCCTGTACAAATATCGGGAGGGGTCATGATGGCCTCACCTCCTGCAGCTTGGATTACGCTCGCGATTCTAGCATCGTCGGTCGCAACTACAATTTTCGTTAGAAGCTTTGATTTAGAAGCATTTTCGTAAGTCCACTGCACCATAGGCTTACCCAGAATTGGAAGCAGGGGCTTATTCGCCAAACGCGTAGAACCAATACGACTCGGGATGACACAGAGAATTTTCATGGAGGAGATCCTTTGTCTTTATTTTTACAGACTCAGGAGTCCTATGAAAATTAGCCCAAACTCGCAAGTATTTTTTAGGGAGCCTTGTTGAACCAGACGCTGGCCCTAACTGATCTCGCCGTTGTTGAATGCAGAGGAACAATGACGTTGGGGAGGTCACGTCTTCTTAAAAGATCCATCTGTAGCGACTCAAGCGGAATCATATAATCATAAATACTATTCAAAATTGCAGAGATCACAACACCACTAGGACTTGTAAATGTTCTGATCAGTAGATCTAGACCAGCGCGTGGATGATCAACTCTTCCAATTACTGAAAAACGTCGGATAAGTTCCTGCGAACGTAATCCCGGGAGAATCTGATTCTGAGTATCTGCCGCAAAGATCATCGCACGAAACAAATTTGCAATCGCCATTTCATGACAAATAGGACGCAGATGCGATGGATCCCGATCTCCATACATCTGTTGAATTTGAGCCGCTTCGGCAGCATAACGCTGTTGCTCTTCTCTCGCTTGCTGTTCAAGCTCAGCTGCACGCTGCTCAGCAATTTGCACCTCCAAAGAAGGGCCTATATTTTCAAGGAGAATGTGATCATCATTATCTGAGTCTGAGGATTCCGAATCAGACTCAGAATCATCTGCGACAACAACATTGATCGCAAGTGGTGAGGGAGATTGATTTTCCTGACCATTGTTTGAAGAGTATGTTGAACCATTAACTCCTCGATAAAGTATTCCTTCATCAGCTGCGTATGCAGCGAGAGCCCAAGGAAGACTCATGGACAAAATAAACATAGAAAAAATATGTCTCATGAAATTTCTCCAGCTATGAATAAATTTTTGATTTGTGATGCCCCTATTTATCAGACTTTGGTTCTTGAATCCATTGAAAAACAGCCATTATTTAGCAATAATTTGCAAATTTTTAGATCTTTTTTTAAAAACATCGAATTCTCCAATCAAAATGTTGAGTTATAAAAAAAACTATCACCATATCGACAAGTGACCGAGCAATTATCTGAGCTTTGAATGGCATTTACAGAAGGAGTAAGTCCATGAAACACGCACATGCAAAAAAACACAAAACAAACTATGAAGAAGCTTACGAAGAAAAACAAAAGAGACCACAAGTCAAATCAAAGTCCCTGTCTGCAAAAGCAAAGAAACATAATTTAACCAAAATCGAAAATCCTGATTACAAAAAAGAAAGCTTAAAGAGCTCTGCTCGACAACCCTCAAAATCTCATGCACAAGACCGTGAGTACCAAAACACTCAAGCTCGGGAACGGGATATGCCGAGAGCACGTAATATGGAAGAAAACAGAAAACCACGAAAGCTTGAACTAAACTCCGTTGAGAACTCAAGCTTTAGCTCACGCCCAAGTCATGACAGTGACATAAGTCGCGACTTCCGACACATGGAAACTAACGAACGCTTGCGAGAGCACCGAAATCGTGAAGAAAGCCCACGACCTGGTGAAAAAATGTCAAGCCGTCATGACAAACAAAATCAGAACCAGAAATTGCAAGTGCGCAGTGAACTTCCAGACGAAAAAATGCGTAAAAGTAGCGAAGTCTCACAAAAATCGAGCCTCAGCAATGTGCATAACTTGGAAAGAAAACCAACTGTAAGCAAACAACTGATGAACAGCAAGTCACCAATCAAGTCCTTGAGCAGCAAGCTACACAGTGAAGAAGATCGCTCTAGAAAAGCTTCGAAGCAAGAACTTTCCTACGAAGTTAAAGAGGATAAACAAAGCCATAAATGGCTGGTGAGCCAGTCCTCTAACGGATCTCTTATCCTAGATTCTGAAAATTGGGTTGTCGAATGCAAATCTAAAAATGAGGCTAAAGAACTTGTCCGTCAATTAGAAGTTGGCAAGATTCAAAGCCCAACTGAGGCTCCATTCAGCTATCTGGGACCAAAGCGCAGCAACAGCGGTAACAGGACGATCTACACCAAGATATGATACCGATACTTTGATGAAATAAACTTTAACAGAAAGGAGAAAGAAAATGCGTAAAGGACGATTGCACGCAGTAAAAACTCAAGCGGATAGATTGCACGCCATGCTAGAGAATCTTGAGGACTCAGCAAGAAACCGCTTAGAGCAGCTGCAAGATGGCGTCCACACAGGTGTGAGAGCAACAAAAAGAGCAGCTCATAACGTAGACCGTCTGAGCCACAAAAGACCTTGGATGATGATCGGCACGTTCAGCGCAGTCTCATTAATTCTCGGTTTTTTGCTTGGTAAAAAACGCAAAAACGATGAGTAGTACGTCCGGTGATAAAAGGTGACTGTCCCCTGCATCCCATTCGGGGTGCAGGGGACACCGTTTTTTCAAGCAAATTCTTTTGCGCGTTCAGCAAGACCGTTGATAATCGAGTGGAAAAAGCGAAACTGTTCGATCTTTGTACGATCAAAGATCGTTTCAAATGCCTGACGTATGCTCTTCAGCTGTGCGGTACCACCTGTTAGACATACTAAATCGATATCCGAAGGGCGTATATTCGCTTGCAGCATGATCTCGTTAAGCGTTCCAATGATTTTATCAGTAACCCCTTGCGAGAAGCTTACAAACTCATCCTGTCGAACGCTTTCCTCAATATCGATACCCGCAGGGTGATGAAAGCGGAAGAGACTACTCTCTTGCGATGAGAGCTCCTTCTTCACCTGTTCGATCTGCTTATAGATTGCATAACCCAAACCCTCATCAGCAAGCGCACTAAGTTGTATCAATTTGCGCTCATCCTCTTCGCTGAGACTCCATGCCTGCAAGTTTTTCAAAAGACTTGCTGTATCTTTGCGTGCAAGAAAACTGATATCCGCAGGTGAGTTTAATTTCGATAATAAAAAGGCAGGAAACGGCATCACATTGCGGCCCAGAGGCAATTTGTATTGCACTGTTGTTCCAAAATGTGAGCTGATCTTATGTTTCATAATCGTACCATCGTACGCATCCCCAGCGAGCGAAATACCACCCAGACCCAGAACATCCTCCCGAGTCAAAGTCTTAGGCCCCATACGCAAGATGCTAAAATCCGAAGTTCCCCCCCCAAAGTCTGCAATCAGAACCAAAGCTTCCTTTTGCAAATTCTTTCGATAGTCATACGCTGCAGCAACAGGCTCCGCACAAAATTGCACCTGTTTAAAACCCGCAAGACGTGCGGCAGAAGCTAGACGATTTTCAGCAAGCGCATCCATCTCCGCATCCATAGAGAATGCTGCAGGACGACCCAAAACTACATTTGTAACGTCTGTCTCATAAAAAGCATTCGCTTTCTCACGCATGCACTTCAAAAAAACAGCAACTAGATCAATAATCGAATAGAACGTTCCGTGAATCTGTGTGCCACTAAAACCTGGGTCTGGCAGAAATTTTTTGATCGACCTAAAAAGTCGAGCCTCACCTCCCTGCTCCGTGTAGATGTCGATCGCGTCCTGGCCAAAGGCCCATTGATCGCGTCCTGGGCTCATAAAGATGCTGCGCAGGATGGTCGGATCCTTGCCTAGGGGGTCTAAGGGTATTGGGGCAAAGGTCTGCTCAGGGTTTGCGGCAGAAAGGAGCGAGTTGCTCGTGCCAAAGTCGATTGCGTAAATACTCGGTTTTGCTGCCAGCATGCATTGTCTCCATAGGTAGGCAAAAAAGGGAGACAAATTGTACACGAAACAACAAAAAAAGCAAGGACCCTTGCGAAAAGGGTTCGAGGACTTATAGTTCTTCCAAGGAGATCTTCATGAACAACGACAATATTCAACCACCTACAGACGACATTGAGGCACCAGAACCCAACCTCGAAGACTTTCTACCAGCCGCTCCAAAACCACGCAGCTACTTGCAACGCAAACCAAGCATCAAAAGCCTCAACCCGGCACTCATTCTCTTTATTCTGTGTATTGCTGCAAGCAGCTTCCATTGGACTCACGACTCCTCAAAACTCTGGGTAAGCTACAACTCCATTTACATCGACAAAGAATATTGGCGCCTATTGTCGACACTCTTCACTCATGCCGATAGCATACATCTCCTGAGCAACAGCATGCTCTTTCTCATCTTCGGATGGATACTCCACGACTTCTTTGGATTCTTAGCCTTTCCTGTGATCTCTACTCTCACAGGTGTAGTCACAGCCTTTATCACAATGCATTTTCATGACCCACAAGCACGCATGCTCGGAGCTTCTGGGATGATCTATGCCATGGTCGCAATGTGGATTGTGCTCTATGTGACCTACGAAAAAAACTACAGTGTCCCAATGCGATTCTTACGCACCATCGGATTTTCGCTTGCCATGCTCTTTCCAACAAGCTTTCAAATAGAGACAGATTACATCGCTCATGCCATCGGTTTCGCAGTAGGTATTTTCGCAGGACTAGCCCTGATTCCACTAAGCCGCAAAGATGTTGTTGCTTTCTACGCCCAACAAAATAGACCTACTCTAAATATTCCGGTCGAAAACTCACCGGCTTTTTAGCTCCTTTACGAAGCTTGCTATTCCTGCCATAGTTTCTCCAATAGGAGGGATGCTATGCGGATAGCCATCAAAGTTTGTACGCTCTTTATGTCACTGATCCTACAGTCTCAAGCCTCTGCAACCATTCTAGAAGAATTAGAGAAAATCGAACAAAAAATGCAACCCAAGCTGCTCAAATACGGAATTTTAGAGGCACCATCTTCCTCATTTTGGAAAAGCATCAAAGGTGTATTCGAACTACGAGGCCACGTCCCCATCTGTGACCAAACCGGAACCATGCTCTACCTCCAACAGTCCTACCAAAGTCTGAAAAAAACGCAAAAAACGCTCTCACTCGTCCAAAATTTTGTCAGCAATCCAAACGAAAAAAATCATAGATCCGTTGCTACGTTTCTTTACAATTTTGTATTTTATATAGATGTCAGTTTAGTAGGCCTCGAACGTGACCTACAGATCGCAAAAGCAATTTTACACATGAATACAGATGGCTCAGATGAACTATTTAGCAACCTAGAAAGCGAGAAAATATTTGATCATGATTTTTATGAGGAACTTGTGCTAGCTCTAGCTAGCCGCATGCGCAACATCATTCTCAAGATCAGACATCCTCCTCACTATTTCGAATTGGAAACAGCAAGCTCTGCAACATACGACACACCGCACTGAGCACAACGATCGCGAAGCGGCCATAGAGCAAGAGTAGATGCAAGCTCGATAGGCCCCTGACACGCAGGACAGCGTGGGTTTTCAACACGCACATCCTCTTGTCCTGCAAATGCCTTCCAAATTAAAAAGGCAATCACGGGACCCAACAACAACAAACCTGGCACAGCAATGAAATGCACTCCTGGAATAAACACGCAGAAAACACAGAGAAGAAGTGATGCAACATACGCTAGTACAGCTCTCTTAAGTGCATCGGCAGAAGTATACACCGTAATCTGAGCATCGTATTCCAGCTGAGCTTGTCCAGAGACTATACGAACCTTTGTCGTCCTTAGATTCTTCACACAGATGTCCTTTTCAGAAGTTCTGCATACGCAAAGTCTCCTAAAAAATCTGGGCAGTCCTTAGCTAGTACCAAACCATCAAGTAGATTTGCAGCCTCTTGTAAGGGAGCCTTGGACTCCACTTGCGAAAGACTTGCAAGCTCTTCTTCTTTTATCGACCGATAAAGATCTACGCTGACACTTGGACCATCATTCGTACGTGCACCATGATGCAACCACTGCCAAATTTGCGCTCGTGAAATCTCTGCCGTTGCTGTGTCCTCCATCAAACTATTGATCGCAACAGCTCCATAACCACTTAGCCATTTTGCAATATAATGAATCGCAACGCGGATGTTCGTACGTAGACCATCCAAAGAAATCACACTCTGTGGAATATCCGTACCTAATAAATCTTCAGCGCGTATATGCACATCATGACGTAACACATCCTTCTGATGAGGACGCACACCTAAGACACTATCAAAAACCTGCTGAGCAAGAGGTACAAGCCCAGGATGCGCAACCCATGTACCATCAAAACCATCTTGTGCTTCACGCTCCTTATCTTTGCGTACAGCAGCAAAAGCGATCGCATTGCGTTCCGAATCATTGCGACTAGGGATGAACGCTGCCATCCCTCCTATAGCATGTGCACCTCGACGATGACAGGTCTGCACCAAGAGCTGTGCATATGCACGCATGAATGGGACTTCCATCGTTAGGAAGCGACGATCTGGAAACTTCGAGTCAGGAGAGCGACCAAACTTTTTTATCATGCTAAACAAATAGTCCCAGCGTCCTGCATTCAAACCCACCATGTAGGACCTTAGCTCCCACAAGATCTCTTCCATCTCAAACGCTGCTGGAATGGTTTCAATCAGTGCAGTTGTACGAATCGAAGAGGAAGGAATATTGAGATAACGTTCTGCTTCTTCAAAGACACTGTTCCACAAACGTGCCTCGAGATGACTCTCCATTTTAGGCAGGTAGAAATAGGGGCCACTTCCTCTCTGCAGAAGCTCTTTAGCATTGTGAAAGAAGAAGAGACCAAAGTCAAAAAGCGAAGCTGAGATGGGTTCAGCATCAACAAGAAGGTTTGCCTCACTAAGATGCCACCCACGTGGGCGCACCATCAGAGTCGCGATAGAAGCGTTGAGCGTGTAAGACTTTCCATCTTCAGAACGAAAACTTAAAGTGCGTCGCACAGCCTTAGCCAACGCATCTAAACCTGTCAGGATGTTATTCCAAGTTGGAGAACAGGCATCCTCGAGATCGGCCATAAAGACCTTGGCACCAGAATTCAATCCGTTGATCAGCATTTTAGGCTCTGCAGGCCCCGTCATCTCAACGCGACGGTCCTGCAAATCTTTAGGAGCATCGATGACCTTCCAATACGCATCCCGAATATCTTTAGTGGAGTGAAGAAAGTGCGGTCGCAGGCCTTTATCCCAATCTTTTTGGCGCACCTTACGTTCTTGTAGAAGTTCCAAACGACGAGGATTAAACAGAGTATGAAGATGAACTACAAAATCTACTGCATCAGGTGTGAGGAGAGTATCACGCATGTATGATGAGACTGCGCCAACCAGTTGTATCTTCTTCGGTGACATCGCTTCCCTTTCGTTGATTCACAGAGATTTTATCACGAAAGAAGAAGCTAAAAAACCAAGCGCTTCTATTGAGCTGCTCTTGCTCCAACAGTGCGAGCCTGAGTCAATTGCTGCAAAACTTGTGTGGGTACTACTGGCAATTCATTCTGACAATACTGCACAATATTTTCTACAACAGAATGTGGCAACCTAGTCTCTGCATGCACTATACCAAACTCGTTTCGAGCTGCATCCAATCGGTCTTGAAATAATGGCACTAAGGGATCGGACCCATAGACTTGGAGAGCAAGATGTATTCTTCGATAGTCAGCGACACCACCACGAGGATCTGGCGTCCTGTGTGCACGTGAGACAGGAAAATAGACGAGAGTATTTGCAGGGATATTTTGAGTTGGTATGTTTGTCCTAGGAATAAGATCTTCTCCAGAGGTTCGCTCAAAGTCCGTTGAATGCGTATATTCTGTTGTCAAACGTTGGTCCAACGCGAAAGTTAGCAAAAACAAGTGTTCCATACCACCACGCTCAGGAGCAATATGGTGATGCCATGTTGGAGCAATCTCTCGATCAAATTGATCTCGTGAAAAATTAATAAAATAATTAAAGCCTAGTCTTCGATCTATGGTGTACTGAGGAAGAATAGAAAGTATATGCGCTGAAATGCTTGCTAAGGTATGCAGACCTAAAGCATTCGCACTATTCACTATGGTATTACGATCTCCAGTGCAAAAATCTTTACCAACTCTCTCAACTTCATCCAAAACTTGCTGAACAACTGCTGGATCAAAGCTAAGGAGACTTGTGATTGGCCTATCATTGAGCTCATAATTTGCAGATTCGTTCGTCGACAGAGCTGAACTTGCGATCAGATAGGCTAAAAAAATAAGCACATTTTTCATACTCATCCTCGTAATGCTGAATGTTTTTGGAGAATGCGGCGATATTAAACGGCTTGATTGGCTGAGGCAATAGAAAAGAAAGAATCTTTTGATTAAAGCATGTTATAAGAAGGATGGATTATAAGTTGGTGAAGAAAACTCGAAGAGCAGCAAAGTGCTCTTTTGAAAAAAACTAGTCCCCCCTTAAAGAAATCAGGGACAAACATAAGCAGCATCCTGAAATAACAGCTGCAGCTACCGATCCTCCAAAAAGACCTG
Organism: uncultured Pseudobdellovibrionaceae bacterium; assembly: GCA_964635325.1. GTDB lineage: Bacteria > Bdellovibrionota_B > Oligoflexia > Oligoflexales > Bog-1112 > BOG-1112. Next base: position 1,129 of record CAZWOL010000053.1, on the reverse strand, counting down.
GGACCCAGCTTTTTTCATGCTGTGGAGCTGGTTGAGGAGGATTACCTGGGCAATATGCTATGCGATTATTCAAACACACTGGTCGGTTGGTATTTTGTACGTCACACGCATCGATTTGTACTTGAGTTCCATTCAAAGAATTTGTGCAGCAATACGACAAATTATCCTGACATATTTTGTGAACTACCGACCTATTCACGCTAAAGCGTTCATAGGCCACCGCTAAAGCGGTAGGGCTTCTGGGGAACTTACAAAGCTCCCCTTCTTTTTTGACGCTTCATCGATCCTGCTTCTTCGTCTTCGCTTAGAAGTCTTACTCTGATCTCCACGCCCGATATCGGGAAGATACAATACATTTCTTTCCGACAACTTCGTTCCAAAGTTTAATAATAGTTTTATGGCTCGCCTCTTTAAAACGCAGGCTGCATTGTGATCTGCGTTATCTCGGTGTCCACAGCGGGTACAGACAAAACCTGCCTGACTGATCCGACTTGCAGAATCGATGTGCTCGCATTGCGCACATTCTTGAGATGAAAAATGAGGACTGATTTTTACAACAAGGCATCCATTTCGACGAGACTTATAAAAAAGTTGTGACTCGAGTTTGTGCCAGCCAACTTGGAGAATTTTCCGATTAAGACCAGCTTTGCACCTCGCTCCGTTCTTTTCCCATAGTCCTGTTTTAGGGTTCTTCTTAGCTTTGGGTTTCTTTGTCATCTGTCGGGTTTTTAGATCTTCCAAAACAAGGATCTTACCCGGCACCTTCGTCAAATGATGGGAGACCTTATGGCAAAAGTTTTCTCGCACATTTGCAATGCGCTGATGCTGTCGACTGATTTTGGCTTTGGTCTTTTGACGACGGTGAGAACCTTTCACTTGTCGAGACATGCGTCTTTGGTAACGTTTGAGATTCTTGAGTCGAATGGACAGCCGAAATTTTTCGGCTTCTGTATACGCAAAATTCTCTTCATTCGTCACCGCAGGGATCACAACTCCACGATCGATCCCTATAACTCTGGCTTGCAAAGATGCTTCATTTTCTTGCTTCATTGCATTGAGTGTCGTCTGATCATTCGTAAGACGTCAACGAAGCACACATTCAAGCAGCGCGTTAACCGTGGGATGATGA
>CAZWOL010000052.1:15044-19600 GCA_964635325.1 uncultured Pseudobdellovibrionaceae bacterium | reverse complement strand
AAACGCCAATATATTCATTAAATTATGAGTAAATCTTAATAAGCGATGCTATATCTCGTTTGAAAAAGGTTTGTTAGGGCTTTGAACCATACCGAGTAGCATACAATATGGAGGGATTCAACACATATCAATGGAGGTGGAAGCGAACCGTTTGTACAAGCTGTGTGGAAACCTTACGAAAACGCCACTTTCGAATCGCATCAAGAGCGGCCTCGTCTAATAGGGTATGGCCGCTACTTTGTAGGATTGTGCTGCCTACTAAGGTTCCATCCGCAATGTGTAAGCTAAGTTTTACCAGTCCCTCCATCTTTGAGCGACGAGCCCTAAGTGGATAGGTTGGGTGTACAAATCCTCCATCGACGAGCAGTTGCTCGCGAGTCTCTTCGATTGTATACGAACGCGTTTGATCGCTCGAATTATGTGCGAGTGACTCTCCCAATGATGTAGAGTTCTTTGTGGATATTTGAGGGTGCTTGCTTACGCGAGAGGGAATAGAGGCGCGTTTTTTCGTAGCAAAGCCTTTATCAGTGTGTATCGCTTTCGGTATGCTTTTTTCTAAACGAGGTTCATCTGCAAAATGTAGTTTTAGGAATAGATCGGATTTGTGATTCGATATATCCGCCTGTGGAGCATTTTCAAATTTTTTGCAAAAAAGTAGCAAGTGAATTAGCAAGCTTAGGCTTATACAAATTGTCCATCGTAGCATTTTGAGCTTCCGTTGCTTATGTCATTACTTAACGCGATCATTCCAATCCAAGGTGCCTTTGCGCTCTGCAAAGCGTACGCGCTTGCCCCCGGAGTTGTGCCAAAACCACTGTGTGAACTTGGTTCTATCCCCATCTTGGGAGTCAATTCTAATTTCATACCATCCACCATCTTGAAGTGCGAGGATGATTTCGTCGGGCAAGTCCATGGTTTCTGCTAATTCATTGAGTCTGGTATTGTCTACCATCATCTCAGTGGGTAAACGGTGCCCCCGTTGCAGATTTCTGAGCATTTCGACTAAGATCGGATTTTGCTCACCTTGGAGTCTTGGTGGAATAGGTTGTGCAGATAGAATGCTGTTGCGATCTGGGTTACTATGCAGTGCAGCTCGTGTAATTCTGATGCGCGGGTATCCGTCTCTCAGTACGTTTTGAGGATTGAAATTACCTTTGCCTTTGGTGTCCTTGATCGCAACTTTTTCTTTAGTAAATTTCTTTTTTTCTAGGGTCAAGGGCTGTTGGGCAAGGCGTCGCATCTCATAGGGATTGTCTGAGGTTTCGATTGCGCAATATGTTGGACCTTTTGGAACGCGGCATGTGCCTCTTGTTGCTGGTTGGTAGCTATCATTTTCCGTGACATCTTCGTCGTCGTATTCAGATTTCGAATCATCTTCATGTTGATTGCTGTTTTGTTTTATAGGATGTTTTTTATAAAAATTTTCTTCGAAAAATTTTTTGAGCGTTGGTCGTGGATTTGCAAGACTCGTTTTGAGGAACGGAAAGCTTTCTTTGATCATGAGTCCTACCACCCCAATAAAGCAGGTGTATGCGATCATTTCTGTCTCTGTGAACCCAACTAGACGTCTCAACTTGCTGGCGAATGAGCCAAATTCAGTAAAATCTGTAGATGCTGTATTGTCGTTTGTTTGTGGATGGTGGAAAAAGTTTTGCATGGAATATTGTAGTGCTTTTTCATAAGTCTCTTTAAAAGATGCAATGCTATTCTTTGCCTTTGTTTCTATAGAATATAAGGCAGATTCTTGCTTTTCGATTTCTCTATAGCTTAGATTATCCTCATTTTTAAGCAGCTCCATTAGCTTGTCAGCGTGCTCTTTATACATGCTGTCAAGGATGTGGATCTGTTTTGCAAATAGTGTTTTGCGAGTGCTTGCAAAATTGTTGCGAGCGTCTTCTATGATTCTTTTCTCTTTTTCAGAAAATTGTGCGATTTTGTGCTCGCGATCTGTGTCATATTGTGTCGTCAAATATTGAATATTGTCTTCAACACTGTTCAAAAAAGCAATGTAGCGCAGATTCAAAACAAGATGAGTCCAAGTTTTTATATCGGGCCTTTTCTCCTGTATTTTCTTTTGAATTTTTGCGATTTTGATTTCAATATTGTCAGTATGAAGCTGGCTTTTTAGACTAATAAAGCTAGCTTCAAAGGCCCGCAGATCCATCATGTAGCTGCCTAGTTTTGTATTATCTAGAGAGATCTGTTCTTTGAGAATGGCTTTGACGGGATGTTGCTGTATATCTGTGGGATGTTCAAAAAGTGAGGCGATTTGATCCTGATAAGCAACGCACATCTTGATTTCTTTTGCGATCTGATTGAGGATGTGATCCGCTGCTTTTTCTTTTAGATCTTTAGATAACTCATTGGTCCTGGCATAGGCCGTAGATATACAGAGAAGGCCAGTAAATAGAATCGACAAAAGAGCAATTCTCTTTTGGAGTGTATGCATTATTGATCCCTGCACAACTGATCTTGCAAATTGACTGTGTAGGCGATACCTCGACTGCAGCTTCGCTGCGCTCGGTGTGATGGGCAAAAACTCGCTTTGTGAAGACATATAAATACCCTAAATAGGCTCTGAAAAATAATTTTTGCGTAAATTGTATGTGCCAGTTCTACGTGAATTTATCTTCAAATACAAGTCATGCATAAGAATTTCATGATCCGTCATTTAGTCGCTTTATGGACTTTTTGTAGTTTGTGCTATCTTCCTAATTCGATTGAAACTTTGGAGCGAGGTCTAATATGCTTTCCAATTATATTGGCGGTCAGTGGGTCACATCTCATACAAAAAAGAGTTTTGATGTCATTGATCCATCCAACGGAAAACTTCTCGGCAAAACCCCCTTGGGGACCAGTGAAGATGTTGCAATTGCAGTCAAAGCTGCTCAGGATGCCTTTGCTGGCTGGCGTGCAACACCTGTTGTGGATCGTATTCAGTATCTCTTTAAACTCAAGATGCGCTTGGAAGATTCTGTCGAAGAGCTAAGCACCTTGATCACCAAAGAACATGGAAAGACTCTGGTTGAATCAAGGGGCTCAGTGCGTCGCGCTATTCAGATGGTCGAAGCTGCATGTGCTATGCCAACCCTGCAGATGGGTGAACATTTTGAAGATATAGCTCCCGGCATAGATTGTAGTGCCGTACGTCGTCCTCTTGGCGTTTTTGCAGGCATTGCACCGTTTAACTTTCCAGCAATGGTGCCATTTTGGTTTTGGCCCTTTGCGATTGCAAGTGGCAATACTTATGTTCTCAAGCCTAGCGAGCGTGTGCCACTGACCTCTGTACGCATCTTTGAAATACTACACGAGATAGGTCTCCCTCCGGGTGTTATGAATATGGTGAACGGAGGCAAGGAGGTTGTGGATGCGCTTTGCACGCATCCACAGGTCAAAGGTATCTCTTTCGTAGGTTCCACACCGGTTGGCAAACACGTTTACACGTTAGGAACATCTGCCGGCAAACGTGTGCAGGCATTTGGTGGCGCAAAGAATCTAATGGTTGTAATGCCTGACTCTCTCGATAATGCAACTTGCGATCGCACCGTCAATACAGCAGTGGAGTCGATCACAGGTTGTGCAGGTGAGCGCTGTCTTGCGGGGTCGCTTGTGCTCTGTGTTGGAGACGAGGCGTATGTGAAATTCCAAGATAAGGCGGTCGCTGCTGCCAAACGTATCCGTATCGGGAGTGGTTTGGATCCTAAAGTAACAATGGGCCCACTGATCTCGAAAGAGGCCAAAGAGCGAGTTACAAAATTGATAGAAGGGGCACTCAAGCAAGGTGCCAAGATGCTGTTGGATGGACGTAAGGGTGCAGATGATCTCCCCGGTTACTTTCTAAACACAACTGTACTGAGTGATGTCGATGAGTCGATGGACATTGCGCAGACAGAGATTTTTGGACCGGTCATTCTTCTTGGCAAAACGTCATCGCTTGAAGAAGCTGTCAAATGGATCAACCGCATTCCACTTGCGAATACGAGTACGCTCTTTACAAACTCTGGATCGCATGCTCGTTATTTCTGCTATCATGTGGATCCCTCAATGCTTGGGATCAACATCGGTGTGCCTGCGCCGATGGCTTTCTTCTCGTTTGGAGGAAGCAAAGATTCTTTCTTTGGCGATACCAAGGCTCATGGTCGAGCCTGTATCAATTTCTTCACCGATACCTACACGACGATCTATCGCTGGTACAACCAGGGGGAGATTTGGCAGAAGTGATCTAGTTTTTGCACCCACCCTCTATCCGAGAATTTCAGTATCGAGAGTAATTTGACGGTCTGCTCTCGAGAGAAACTCTCACCCAGCTCAGCAATCTCCATCTAAAATCAATAGCTCATTCATCCTCAGTGGTAAGTCGTCTTGACTTCGTTGAGGTGTTGAACTAAGTTTCGCGGAGCTTTAGATGCTGTCAAATTGACAAGATGTGTTCAAATTTTACGCAAGGAATGCTATGCGATTTGCACGTTCTCTTTTCTTCGTCACGTTCTCTTTTTCGGGAAGCTGTCTTTTAGCTACGGAATCTCCGACACCAAAGTTCTGCTCGAACTATTGTT
>CAZWOL010000052.1:0-14944 GCA_964635325.1 uncultured Pseudobdellovibrionaceae bacterium | reverse complement strand
CAAGTTCGTCGTCATCAAGTTCGTCGTCATCAAGTTCGTCGTCATCAAGTTCGTCGTCATCAAGTTCGTCAAGTAGCAGCTCCTCGAGTCTGAGTCCCATTGAACTCGCACAAAAGGAAAGTCGTGATTATGTTGATGCTCTACTTTCTATTTGTCTTGGAACTTATAAAAGCCCATACCTTCCTAACTTCTGGGAAAGGGCTCACGAAGTTGAAGCTATGCTTTACTTCTATCTGGATCATCTATCCTTTGACCGTATTCTAGAACTGAATTTGTTTGCTGCAAGTCGTGAAAATCAGAATTTTTCAGGATCTTTGTTGGTCGGGTATATATATGCATACCTTATTTATCATAAAGCTGATTGCGATGTTATGAATCAGGCTAGAGCTCTAGAAAAAGCTTCACGGAAGTTTATCCCGTTTGTTGCAGAAGATCCTGAGGAAGCGCTGCAGCAGCTTCTAGGTATGTGTGCTGGAACTTACCCAAATGCGGCAACTCCAGGCTACTTTGAATCGAGGGATAGCGAAAAGCTAACGAATCTTTTGGTAGCGATAATGAATCAACTTCTGCGGAAGCTTGCTTCACATGATTTAAATAGGCTTCGTTCTGCAGCTTTTGAAGGTAGAAATGCGCTTGAACTTATTAATAAGAATCAAAATCCAAAATTTGAATTCCTATATCGAGTACTTGCTGGATTTCTTAGTAGGCAAGGAATTTACATTAAAACTTTTTTTAATAGAGATAGAGTTTATCGAGTCCCTTTGGATTTAGACGACCCTCAGAGTGTGCGAAAAAACTTTCTGGGGATCTTCACAGGAGAGTTTTTAAATGCTGAAACTCCGGGATTTGTTGAGTCGCAAAATTCAATTCATGCTATTTGTGCTATCTTCAATAAACTTGCTCGAACGCTATCACTCGAAGATCTCTACAGCTTGAGAAATGAACAAGAACAGGGGATTTTTGAACTTTCGCTCATCAATCGTGCTGAGAATCCAGAATTGAGTGCAGGCTTGCGAAGATGGTTGCAGTCGACTATTGAGAGCAAGTATAGCTTTCATCGAGCTCAGATCTTGAATGGAAATTTAATAGAACATAGCATTATCTTTGATGATCCAAAGGACTTGCTAGCGTCGTTGCGACAGGTCTTGGATCCAAGTCGTCTTAGCTTTAGGGAGGATATTGATCCGCGTTATAAGCGGATTCTACTGCATAGAGAGATTAATTGGCTTGTAAATAATCTATCAAGCGTTGATTTGGAGAATAATCGGTGGCGGCTTCTAGAGCTAGCCTCTCGTCACACTGATCCAGACGTAATATTCTGGCTAGAGAGTGCCTTGCTTCATAGGCTTGAAAATGATTTGTATAATCATCGTTAGGGCTCGGTCGTACAAAAATTGTTTGTTCGAGAAGATCTATCGAAAGATGTTACAATAGACCTTAGAATTTCAAGCTAGGGTCAAATTATGAAAAGCATCAAAACACGCATCGTACTGTTCAGTACAGTGCTCTTCAGTATTACGTTGGGCACCGGGCTCTTTCTTGCGCTTATCTTTCTAAAAAGCGCTCACGACCGTAATATTGCACATACCTTTGAGCAGAGCGATTTGGCTGTGCAAAGTCTCTTAGAGGCTTTGCATAAACGCATGAAGGATGAGGCATCATTGCTCGTTGAGATTCCGATCTTACACTCTGTCTTGCAGCAAAAGAATGCGAAGACTCTTGGTCATTCACTTGAAAAATATAGAGATCAGTTACGTCTAGACTTTATCCATGTCTTTGATGCTCATGGTACTGTGCTTTCCAGTCTGTCTAAGGATCCTCAATACAAACCAATGGCTGTTAATGCGCGTTATGAAGAACTGGTTCGTCGTGCGCAAAGAGGTGAGATCTTTTCGAGCATTATTTCTTTAGATAACAGAATTGCAATTGTTGGTCTTGCTCCTTTTGGATCGTCGTCACAGTACCAGGGTGTGCTTGTTTTGGGCACCGAAGTGGGTAGCGAATATGCTAAACTTCTGAAAGGTTTTAGTGGTGCCGATATTTCTATACGTCTTCCGGACTCTGGAGCTATGGCATCTTCGCTTTCATCTGCACAACGCGAAACTCTACAAGCAATCCTCTCTAAACTTTCACAACCTCCAGAGCGAGCTCAATGGATCGATGGCCATGCCCTGCGTATGGTTCCTTTGCAGGATTCGCAAGGGAAAGTCATCGCAGAGTTGCTGAGTGATCTGTCCCTTGCAGAGATGATACGCATTCGTGATCAGATGCTTCGTGCTGTCGTAATTGTTGGGCTGCTGATCTTTCTGTTTTCTCTCGTATTTTCAAACTGGATGGGCCAAGCTTTGACGCGTCGCTTAGTTGATGTGATCAATGCTACAAAACGTATTGCAAGTGGAGACTTTTCTTTTAAAATTGCCGAGAACTCTCAAGATGAGGTTGGTGAACTCGCAAAAGCAGTTAACCAAATGGGAGATAGGATCGTCGGGCTCTTGGTTGAAGAAAAGAAAAAAGCGAGCTACGAAAAAGAACTCGAAACAGCCAACACGGTGCAAAGTACTTTTTTTTCTCCTCATCGTTCATTGAGTGCTCCCTTTGCGATCGCTTCATTCTATCAACCCACTCACCTGCTCGGTGGGGACTGGTGGGGGCATTATACACTTGCAGAAGGTGTTGAACTGATCCTCATTGGAGATGCGACAGGACACGGTTTACCTGCTGCTCTTGTAACAGCAATGGCTTATGCAACAAGTGATATGTATGCGCAAATTTTTGCGAGAGAGACTCAGGCAGCGCATCCATCAAAAGTCTTGGATGAGCTCAACCGCATGCTGCATAATTGCTTAGAAGCAAAGCTTGGTATGTCATTCTTTGCGGCTATTTTCGATGCACATCAGCAAAAAATCACGTATTCAAACGCTGGGCACTGCTTTCCTTACTTGATTCCTAAAGATCCAAATGACGAGCGTATCAATAAAAATCATTCTCATCCTCTTCCTTGCGTCGCTCTGAATTACAAGGAACGATCAGCGGTATCAATACTCGGTATGGATGCACAGACGGAGTTTGCTGATGTTAGCATGCCACTTAAGAAAGGGGATCGAGTCATTTTCTACACGGATGGTGTGACCGAGGCGCGTTCGCCAGAGGGTAAGATGTGGGGGACGCGTCATCTGCTTAAATCAATGGCACATCATCAAGATAAGGGTTTGCAAGACCTTTGTGATCATGTCATTCAAGACCTGCGTAATTTTGATCAGAAGATCAGTTTTGCCGATGATGTTACATTGGTCGCTGTTGAGTATTTTTCAGATTCACTTTGAGATTTCTCGCTAAAATTGGACTTTCTTGCTAAGACATAAGTTCAATTTTAGAGGGATGAATTATGCGAAGCAGAAGTTCTATTTGGTTTGTTTCAAGTTTGATCTTTGCAGCCTGTACGCACCCGGACACTAAAGCTGGGCCCAAATCCGAAGTCGAGATTTGTCATGCATCATCGTCGGAGATCCCTGATCGTCGTGAATTTCCGGTGAATGAACAGATCAACCCCTGTGATGATTTTTACGAGTTTGCTTGCTCCAAGGCTCTTTCCTGCTTTCAACTGAGAGAGGATCGCAGTCGACATATTTTTTCCTTTAATGACGCAGCAGAACGTCTGCTCCTAAAAAAACGCGAGTACCTTAAGAATCTGAGTACGCAATCCAACAAATCCGGTTGGACGGAGGCCCTAGCAAATGTTCATACCGCATGCGTGAATGTGGATGCACGTTTGCAATCCGAGCGCAAACTTGTGGCGAATGCCTTAGAGTCTCTCAAAAACATACGCACCCGTGAGCAGTTTTTGAGCATGCATAGAGATCAGGTCTTAGAGGCCAAAAGCTCTTTTCTTGAGCTTGCCGAAACATCTTCTCTCGAAGATCCATCCTATGATGATTTTCTGATCGTTCCACAGTTTATGACTTTGCCTGAGCGTTCCTACTATCATAACGAAGAACTCATGAAGGAGTTCCAGGCGCTTGCGGTCGAATTTTTTAGAGCTTTAAATGTCGACAAACCTGCAGAGCGTGCGCAACATGTTGTTGCATTTCAACGACGCTTTGCAGAAGTTTACCCGCTTCCCGAAGAGCTTCGCGAACTTGAGACTCAAAAGCTCTACATTAGTCGCGAAAAGCTCATCAACGACTATCCTGCATTGCAGCTAAGCTCCATGCTCGCAAACGTTCCAGAAACAACTCTGCTGCGGCATATGTTTGGTCCAAGCATGAAGATGCTCAATGATGAAATGCAGCATGCTTCGCTTGAAGATCTGACCAGCTTTCTGATGTTCAGCATGCTGTGGGACCAACTCGATGCAGCTTATCCGGAGTTTTTTGCAAAACGCTTTGCATTTAACCAGCGTTTCCTAGGTGGTCCAGCGCAACGTCCTAGCTTGGAAGAGCGTTGTGCAATGTATGTGGGTAATGCCTTTAGTCGCGAGCTAGATCATGAGTTGATCGATGTGCTGTTTCCGAATTTCTCGACAACTAAGATCGAAGCGATGGTGGATCGTATCCGCGTTGCAATGGTTGAGCGCATTCGAAAAAACACGTGGCTGAGTCCTCAGGGGCGTGAAGGAGCCTTGCGCAAGTTGGATCATGTGCAGATGAAGCTTGTTAAGCCTAAAAATGAAAAGGATTGGGGCCTACAAAAACTAGGTGCCTATCAGGCGCAGGATCATCTTGAAAATGAGCAGTTGCAACGGAAACTGGCGCAAGAGCGGATGTTTGAAAAACTCAAAGACAAACGCAACCGTGACGAATGGTTGATGGGTCCACTGACGGTGAATGCCTACTATTCTCCATCGGATAACAGTTTCAACATGCTGCAAGGTATTTTGCAGTACCCGTTCTATGATGCGAATGGTTCCGAAGCTGCAAACTTTGGTGCGATCGGAATGGTTGTAGGTCATGAGATTGGTCATGGTTTTGATGATCAAGGTGCGCGCTTTGACGAAAATGGCGCTCTGAAACAGTGGATGTCGGATGAAGATGTCGCAAATTTTAAGATGCTGGGACAGATGGTGATCGAGCAGTACAACCGTGCAGGTCACAATGGCAAACTCACTCTCGGTGAAAACCTTGCAGATATCAATGGCCTTAGCTTTACTTATGCTGCAGCATTTCCAGACAACAAGGGAAGTATCGAAGATAAGCAAGCCTTCTTCTTACAGTACACACGTTCTTGGTGTGGTGTCATGCGACCCTCGGAGATGGAGCATCGTTTGAAGACGGATCCACACTCACAGACGAATGTACGTGGAACTCTTCCACTCTTGCACCAACCTGGTTTTTACGAAGCTTATGGCTGTAAGGCAGGAGACAAGATGTATCTACCTGAGAAGGATCGCTTGCAGATTTGGTAGGATCCTCCTATTTCAGAGCGTTAGCGACGCCATTGGAAGCGCTATCGCGCTGTCTAAGAAGATCCATGATGTTCGTGAAGTGCGTTTTGACTTCGGGGATATCAAAGCAGAGTGCAAAGTCCTGAGAGAGTTGATTTTGCCAATTGGTGCTTGCACTTTCTGTCGTTGAATCTGTCGATGTATTTGCGAGGTCTAATGCCTGGTTTATAGTTATAGCACCTACAGCAGCAGCTCCACCTAAACCAGCTAATATTCCTACCACAGCAGCAAGGCGTTTGGCTGGAGCATATTTTTGAGCTTTATGAACAGCTTTGCTCCCATCCTGATTGTATTCTGTGATAACGATATCGCGTTGCAAATTTTGTGATCGAGTGGCCTCTGGTTGCTTCGTTTTCTGCAAATCATCTTTCTGGTTAATTGATTTGCTCGTTTTCTGCCAATCATATTTCTGGTCAATCTTATTAAACTGTTCTTTTGTCAAGGAATTTTGGATGCTTTGCACTTGATATTTCCCATTCTTATCTAATTCGTAGTAAGTTGACTTATAAGGAGTTCGTAGCTCCCAGAGATCGTATACACTGAGTCCAACAAGTACCGCAGATAAAGTTATGGTCGAAACGGAAAGAACTAACTCGAGAATTTTATTCGATCTATTTGCAGCAAATCTAGAAGTTGAATTAGTTGCTGTATTCAAAGCAGCAGTATCCATCGATCCAGTGTAGTAAAACAAGGTATGTGCGATTATGGAGGGCCCTGCGTTCAGAAGTATATTGAAATTCTGCTGGCATTCGTCCGTCGTTTTGACGGATAAGTGCGTCAGGGTTTGGGCTATGCTCAATACTTCTTTTTTCATACTCGCTTGTATATCACATAGCTGCTTCATCGAAGCTTGCAGACTAGGGCTTGTGCTCGCTTCTAAAGTGAAGGGTGCGTTCACTTGGGCTGCTGGTGAACAGCTTGCTTCGACACCAGGGATAGCGTCATTGCAAGCTTTGATGTCTTCAAAAGTATAGGTTCCTGGTGAAAAACCACAGAGTATCTCACTCGGTTCGACAAAGTCTCCCGTCAAACATTCTTTGGTGTCGATGTTGCATGCTTTATAGGTGTAATAGTCAGGAGAGGGGGATCCCAGATCCATCAGTATTGTAGGTGCTGAGTAGGTTTTATCGTTTGCATCGTTCAGCTTGTAGGTGTCGACCTTGACATTTGTCAACTGTATGGATTTAGGATCTGGACGATCGCGTCCGTTTTCGACAAGATTCAAGATGGCTTCTGTTTCAGTCTTGACAGTTTGAGCTGCAGGTTCGCTTGACTTGCGTTTGATCTTACAGCCTGCACATGTGATCGTGAATGCGCAGAGAATCAGAAGTGGTTTGATAAACATTGTCGTTCCTCAGATCTATTTTGGATTGTCTTTTTATTATACTTCAAACGCAAAAAATCTATAATTCGCTAGTGATCTTTTGCAGACCTATGCTAGCCTCATAAGATGTTTTCAAAATGGATTCGAGTGACCTCTCCTCGAGGGCATACGCTTGCAGAATTGTGATATGACACCCAGTAGCTTCGTCATCCACACAGATACACGCCTTTACTATGCTGGCTTCTTTGTGCTCAAAGAAATTCTTGAAAAAAGGCTGATCTTCTCTTTTCATCTTGATGACGATGAAGCCCCCCTAGAACCCATTCTGCATTGGCTTGAAGAGCACAATTATCTGCGGCTTAATGCCCATTCTGAGTATGAGGTGACTCGACAGGGACGGAGTTATGTTCGTTCCTTTTTGCATCGTTATCAGTCCTTTCAAGAGAAGTTTAAAATTTTTTGTGGGGTGGATCTCAAAGCTAGAGACTTTGCTCTGCGTTACTATCCATCTATCGGTGAGGGGATGGAGTGGGATGCCTTTTTGAACGAAGAACGCTGGGAAGACTTACGAGTTGCGATTGCAGAGTATGAGGGACTGGATTCGATAGAGTTGATCTTCATGGGTTTTGTGCATGAGAATCGCTTTGGTCGCAATGCAGATGGATGGGATTACGATGCTCTAATGGGAAGCATCTGGGATGAAATCCAATCCATCTGCAACACAGCTGTGCGTTTCAAAAATCTTCACTGTCCTGCAAATATCCAAAGCTCGGAAGTGCTACTCCGAGATATTATTCAGAAGGGACGCCAACTCGCTCAGGAGCTTTGATGAGTGATCTTACACATTGGCTAAGCAGGCGATCCCTCGGCTCCACTGCGTTTCGCTCGGGATGACGGAGCTATCATCCCTTGGCTCTACTGTGTTCCGCTTAGGATGATAGCTCCGTCATCTCTAACGTAGATCCATTGAAATGGAACGTTCTGTCATCGGGGAGCTTGTACGAGAGTACGAACTACCATACCAACCTTCGGACAGTCGGCGTTCATGCACGGTTGTCCACGCCTTGCCTGCAAAAACTTTGATCTTACGACTCAGTCCTATAAGATCGGGATCATCCATATTGCCTTCTTCACGGATGACAACATTCACTTGCTCACATTCGGAGCTCAGTTCGACAATATGATCTTTGGCGGCCTTTGCGTCTGCAAAGGTGTCAAAAAAGATAAGATTGTATTTCTTTAAAGAACCCATCGAGTATCATCTTACAAAATCAAAAGAATTATTGAATACTACACCTAATCATTAACAGAAGGGACGAAAAATGACAGCAAAAGGAACGCATTTTCGTGTGGCCGATAGTAGCCAAGCTATGGTGGATTGGGGACGTAAGGAAATTGAGCTTGCTGAAACCGAAATGCCAGGACTAATGGCCCTTCGTAAGGAGTTTGGTGCGAGTCAACCGCTTGCAGGCGCCAGGATTGCGGGTTGCCTTCACATGACCATACAGACCGCGGTGCTGATTGAGACGCTCACTGCACTCGGCGCGAAAGTACGTTGGTCAAGCTGCAATATTTTTTCGACTCAAGATCATGCTGCCGCAGCGATTGCTGCCAAAGGTATTCCGGTATTTGCATGGAAAGGCATGAATGAGCAAGAGTTTGACTGGTGCATCGAGCAAACTCTGGTCTTTGATGATGGTAAACCGCTCAATATGATCCTTGATGATGGTGGGGATTTGACGAAGATGGTTCACGACCGCTTCCCTCAATATCTTGAAGGCATCCGTGGCCTCTCCGAAGAAACCACGACAGGTGTGCATCGACTTTACAAAATGATGGAAGACAAGCTGCTCAAAACGCCAGCGATCAACATCAACGATTCTGTAACCAAGTCCAAATTCGACAACCTCTACGGCTGTCGTGAATCTTTGCTCGATGGTATCAAACGCGCAACAGATGTCATGGTTGCGGGTAAAGTCGCTGTTGTTGCAGGCTATGGAGATGTTGGTAAAGGGAGTGCTCAATCGCTTCGTGCTATGGGCGCACGGGTTTTGGTGACAGAGATCGATCCAATCTGCGCACTGCAGGCTGCAATGGAAGGTTACGAAGTCGTAACGATGGAGCAGGCAGCTCCGATCGGAGACATCTTTGTCACGGCAACAGGGTGCTGTGATGTGATTACCGAAACTCATTTCAAAGTTATGAAGAACGAAGCCATACTCTGCAATATCGGTCACTTTGACTCCGAAATTCGCATTGCATGGTTGGAGAACAACCCCGAAGTTAAAGAAGTGAACATCAAACCACAAGTGGATCGCTTCATTCTGCCAAACGGACGCTCTCTGATTATACTAGCACGTGGACGCTTGGTGAATTTGGGATGTGCGACAGGTCACCCAAGCTTTGTGATGTCAAACTCCTTCTCCAACCAAGTGCTTGCACAGTTGGAGCTGTGGACCAACAGTAAAAACTACAAAATCGGTGTTTACACATTGCCTAAAGCTTTGGATGAGAAAGTTGCACGTCTGCACTTGGGTAAACTCAATGTGCATTTGACAAAACTTGATGCAACACAGGCAAAATATCTTAACATCCCAGTCGAAGGTCCCTACAAACCTGAGTACTATCGTTACTAGTTTTAGTGCTCTTACGTAACTACTAAGCAGGCGATCCCTCGACTCGTGCTTCGCACTTCGCTCGGGATGAATTGCTCGTCATCGTCATCCAGAGCGGAACGCAGTGAAGCCGAGGGGTCGACTGCTTAGCCAGGTAGTCCCTCATTTTTCAGTGAGGAATTTTCTGAGATAGGTTCACCGTGCATTGACGAAATTGGTTCTGCAGTGGGATCAGTGTATCGTTCATATATGTTGCAGCTTGGTCCAGTGGGTTGGGTTCGTGTGTGTTGCTTGCTGTATCGGTTGCAGTTCCTGCGCTGAGTAAAAACTGTGATGCAATGGTGCTGATAAGACCTGCTCCTAGAAAGAAAAGACCAGCACTCATTCCAGCTACCGATGTTTTAATACCCGTTTTTCCAACTTTGAGGGGACTCGTCTCAACACTCTCCCCTTTTGTTGTTACAGGAGCATCTAGTGGTGCTCGATCAGGGATGCTGATGTTTGCCCATGTGCTACTCAGTTTGCTGGCGCTGATGATAGTTGCAAACATTCCTCCGACTATACTTGTGATCCCCAAACCAAAGAGAGTCCACTTAGCAACTGTCGAAGAAGCTGTCGTACTACTTTGTGTACTCGTATTCGTACTCGTCGAACTGTTGCTTCCATTGTTCGAAGGAATAGCTGCCAAATTCATATATAGAGGTTGCATCGTTTCAGGATGAGCGTTGATTTCGCCTAGGTATGCGGCTCCCAGACGTTGAATGTTGAGCATGTCGTTGAGACCATCTTGTGTTGCTTCTTGGGTGCATGAGCTATTCGTAGAGCCTTGGCCATTCGCTAGGCTTAGGTACTTTGTGATGGACTGAGCTTGTGCGACCATCGTTTCACCGGAGTCGTAGAGCTTTTGGAGTAGTGTGTAGCATTCATTAAAACTCGATTGAAAGCTCGCAAGGCTGGGATCATTGTTTGCAGGTTGTGCATAAAGGTTGGTGACAGCAAGATCATCTCGGCAGCCGAGGCTATTGCAGGGCATTGCTGTGACTTTGTATTGGCCTTCGTTTAAATTCGGAACCCAACGCAGGACACCTGAAGGGACATCCTCCTTCATCAACGTTTTAGAATCGGCCCCTGATTGAATGCTAAAGCGGACGAAGCCACCCTGACTGTCGTTGACCTTTCCCGAGAGGTTGAGAAAGACTAGGCCAAGACCTTGGAAGGGGTGCTCAGCTCCTACGCTTACATCGCTGATTGTGAGAGCGGAGAGCGCAACCGGTTGGATCAGCTCGATGCCCTTCTTGGTGCCCGTCCCTGTGGCCTCTGAGAGCTGCATAGACGATGTATCGCAGGCAGAAGAACCTAAGGATGCTGTAGCAAGCTTGGTAGCATGTTTGGGAATGCTTGGATTGCGTGCACAAAAGCTACTAAGGCAGCATATGGAACTTAAGAATAAAATATAACGAAAATGACTCATGATGGGGCTCCCGAATAGTACATCGGTTGCCCAGGGTCGACTATTGAGTCCTAGATATTGGCTTCGACAAATTCCTGAAGCTTGGCCTGCCCCTTAAATCCGATGTGCTTTCCAGCTAACTTCTTGTTTTTGAATATAAAAAACACAGGTAAAACCTCTGTGTCCGCAATTTCTAGAATCTCAGGGTGGGCTTCCGCATCGATCTCACCAAAGCTAAGACGGTCGGAGAAGGCCTCCTCCAGACGTTTTACTGCCGGTTTTGCAAGCTTGCAGGAGCCGCAGCCGGGTTTCCATAATTTCAAAAACACACTGGCGCCGCTTTCTAGCGACTTTTCAAGTTCGTCGGGGGTCCATGTCAACATTCTTTACCTCTTTGCTTCGATTTGCAGGAAAAAGATCGCCAAAATCAGAAAAAGAACAGCCAAAATGCTTTGGCGGTGCTGTGAACAAAGAAATGGCTTGTTTTTTTTCCCAAGATGTAGTGAAAAATGCAAGCGAATCATGTACGCTATTTTTTTTCAATCGGACTCGAGGAAAAGGAAGAGGAATCACCGTCTATGTCACGATACACAGGCCCCCGAATTAGACTTATGCGCGCAGTTGGTATGGACCTTCCAGGTCTCTCTCGTAAAACTATCGAGAGGAAACCAACTCCTCCTGGTATGCGCGAAGGCCAATACAAGAAAAAGAAAAGTGAATACGGAACCCAGTTGCTCGAAAAGCAAAAGGTCCGTTTTAACTACGGAATTACCGAAAATTACCTACAACGTTTGGTTAAACAAGCGTTCGGTTCTCGCGAACATTCCGGTAACAAATTGCTAGAGCTTCTCGAACGACGCTTGGATAGCGTTGTTTTCCGCGCAGGTCTAGCACCTACGATTTCTGCAGCACGTCAGCTTGTTAACCACAAACATGTGCTCGTAGATGGCAAAAAAGTAAACATTCCGTCTTACCAAGTAGCCCCAGGCCAAGTCATCAGCATGACTGCAAAAGGGTACAAAGTTCCAGCGGTTGCTTACAGCTTGGAAAATCCAGGTCTGGCTCGTCCAGCTTGGCTTGCTTTTGACAAAGAGCAAAATTCTGCGAAGATGATCACGGTTCCAGACCGCGACTCATTTCCATTTGCTATCGATGCTCAATTGCTGGTTGAATACTACGCACGTAGAGTCAGTCGCTAAGAAGCATAGAGTGCCAATGCACTGGCACTCTTTTTTACAGCTATTGAGGCCTAGATTGTGAATTCCACAAGGCGCTTCGATGAAGGCAGGCAGAGTTGGTACATCCAATGAGCATGCTGAGATACGGAGCCGCAACAGAGTGAAATGCACAATCTAGGCCTTAGTAGCTCAGGGCGAATCCCCTATGATCAGTCCCCTTGAACGAAAAACTTTGCGCCAACTCATGACAGAGCAGGCTGTGGACCCTAAGGTGTCTACAAGCCTTCCCTGTGCATTGGCTGCGCGTCAGCCTTGCTGTCATGGTTGGGGCTATGTCGTACGTGCGGTCGGGCCATTAGCCCGTGCCGAACTATGTCACTGTGTTCGTAGCTGTCGCAGCTGCCTTGGAGTGGCACAGAGCGTAGTGGATGGTGTTGCGCGACCCTGTCGCAGTCCAAGCCCACGTCGTATAGTCAACCTCTTCAATCAAGCGATGATCCCTGCGCGCTATGCAGGTGCGCACATGGGTGAGTTCAACAACTACACGGGCAATTGCTCCTTTATCGTCAATACAATCAAACATTGGATACGTGACTTTGATCCTGAAGCCGAGAATAAGGGTCTGATCATCAGTGGGCCTGTTGGCATCGGTAAGACTTACATGATCACGGCACTGGCTCGACGCCTAGCAGAGCGAGGAGTGAGTGTACGCTTTGTAGACTTCTTCCAGCTCATCTCACAGATCAAGGGTGCGTATGCAGAAAACCGTTCTGATCAGGATATTTTACGTCCGCTGATTGCAGTCGATGTTTTGGTGATCGACGAACTTGGTAAGGGTCGCAATACCGATTTTGAAGCGACGGTTCTGGATCAGTTGGTGATGAATCGCTATAACCAAAACAAGATACTTGTCGCTACGACCAACCTGTCTATACAATCACGTGCGAGTGATCCGAGCGAAAATGGTTCGTTCAACTATTTGGGTTCGTTGGAAGCACGTGTGGGTACCCGAATTTTTTCCCGACTTATGGAAACCACGACATTCATCGAGATGAAGGGTGAGGACTTTCGTCGGCAGGTGCAAAAAAATTGAGTTGCGCCCTTCCGCAATGGAAAGATCCTTTGTTACCCGTATTGTTTCCTGGTTTGATTTGGAAAGAATCTTCTTTTGTTTTGGACCCGCAAGTCTTTGCTTGCTGCCAGGCTACGGGGTTACGTTGGGATCCTAAGGCGCACCTTGCAAGATCTTGTCGTTTGCAATCTCGCAAACGACGTTTGGATTACATTGTCAAACGTTTTGCAGAGACATGGCCAGAACAGATGCTTACACAGGAGCTTCGGCCTACGGAGCGTTCCTTTTTTTTGCGCTACCTCATGCAATTCGATACTGTGCCAGTCCATTATGGTTATCTGCAGTCCGTACAACGAGACGCTGGCCGCCCAGGACCATTCTGGTTGCAAGCTTTGCTAGCTGTGTGGCGCTGGGGAATCAGCACGCATGTTTTTACTCTAGGCAAAAGCTCGGACCATGACTTGATCCCAACACATATTCCTGCGAATGAGTATCCTCTGATCTACTTTCTCGACGGAGTTAACGAACTTTGGAAACCCCGCTACGCAGAACAAGTCAGTGCTATCATCAATTGGTGTGAGCAAAGTCAGGTTCCTCTCTGGCTTGAAGTTCGTGAGTCAGCTGTGCAGCAGACTGTTGTAAATTCTCTAGATCCCAAACAGGCATTCAATGCACGTCTTAACAAGCTAAAGTCCAAAGCTCCACTCGCCTGGCTCGATGAGGATTGTCGATCGCGTCTGCAAAAAATATGTCGCAAGAGTCTGTTCGTTTCTTGACAAATCTAAAGCAGCCACTCACCATTTAATAAGACCAATTTCCATCGATCGGAGCAGGAATGATGCGAGTGGTGTTAGCGATTCTAATGCTAAAACTTTGCTTAGGATGTTTAGGTGGAACCAATATAAAAAGGACAAATCGCCTCGCATCACCAGCGGAAGATACAACACTCACACCCTGTGAAAATGACAAAGTCCGAGTTCGCGGCAAATGTGTGGATCCCCTAGATAAATTCAAAGAAGAATGTCTAGCCCAACAAAAGCTCTGGGTACCAGAATCCAAAGAAAAGCCCTGTCTATCCGAACTTGAAAGCGACGAATGGGCTTGCAAATCTTTGGGAGGAACTTGGTCATCCGAAGCAAAATGTCTTGAATATCGTGATACAAGTGTTTCTGATCCAGGGAAGGGGGCTAACTCACCTGAAGCGAGTTCTCCTCAAAATGAGCCGGATCAGTCAAGCATTTCTGATTCAACACCTTCTGATCCAGGGAAGGGGGCTAACTCACCTGAAGCGAGTTCTCCTCAAAATGATCAATTCGTGGAGACTCAGCCTGGATTGTTTATAAAGGTTATCTATCTTGCTCGCTATAAGTGTGAAAAGATAGAAAAAGGGCTCTGGATTGACAATAAGCAGACATGTATTTCTTTTGACATTCAAAAAAACTGCAAACTTTTCTGGGATGCATCTGATGGTGAATGTCGTTCTCAAGAGGATTGTGAGCATCTTGGTAAGGTAGTCGATAGATTCAGTTCTTCACAAAATCTATGTGTAACAAAGATAAAATATGCAAAATCTTGCTGGAATAAAAAAAATTGGTTAAACAACAACCTCTGTACAAAAGTCGATGCAAATGGCAAGCCTCTCGGGTGTGTGAGTTGTGCATCTACTTGCAAGTACAGTGATGAATACAAAAAGGATGTTTGCATTGAGTCTCAATGAGTCTTGTTCGTTTCTATGTGGACGTTTGTGATAGAAGTGTTATCGGAAAATCTTAGCTATCGACAGACATTGGTCTTTGTATGCAATCTCATAAAATATAGCATCGCTTATTAAGATTTACTCATAATTTAATGAATATATTGGCGTT
>CAZWOL010000051.1:0-20310 GCA_964635325.1 uncultured Pseudobdellovibrionaceae bacterium | reverse complement strand
TAATGCAAAGAATGATGTGCGCTTGCTTCTGCGCGATAGAGATGTCAAAAGCATCGAGTTTTGGACTGTTGACTACTTTTTACAAAATGTGAAGCAATTGGATTTGTTATTGAGAGAGCGAAGCTCATAGAATCCATATTCTATTCGATAGACACGGGTTCTCCGAAGTTGCCAGAAGCCAACGCTTTGCGAAGTTGAGTCTGCGTAATGTAGCCTTCCTCAAAGAGTGCGTTTGCGATCTTTGCAAATTTTCTCAGTCCCAGCTCACTTAACTTTTTGCGAGAAAGTCCCTGCACCCAGATGCTGGGGCCGGGGACGACCATCGCAAGCTGTATGCTCTGACTGATTGTCAGCAGCTCTGGTTCAGTTCTAAAAAAATAAGCGCTGGCCTGACGTACCCCATAGGTCGAGTGTCCGAAAGGGATGAGGTTGATGTACCATTCTAGAATCTCATCTTTTGTAAGAACATACTCTAAAACGATTGCGCCCAAAGCCTCTCGAAGTTTTCTCAAGATGGTTTTCTCGCGACTTAGAAACACCATACGCACAACCTGCTGACTGATCGTCGATGCCCCGCGTACATAGCGACCTCGCTCCCAGTTGGTCACCATACTGTTCCAGATCTCTCGAAAGTCCAAACTACCATGCTGATAGAAACGTGAATCCTCTGCAACAACTAGCGCATTGAGGAAGAAGCGAGAGGTCTTCGCAATGCTTGTCCATTGTGGAGAATCACGTCCTACACTTACAGAGATGGGTTCTCCCGTTCTCAAATCTTCACGTAGAATTTGAACGGTCCCACTTCGCAAAATGGAAACATCGGGAGTTTGGGAGTAGAGAAATCCAAAACACAACCCCAAGAAGAGTATGCAAGCTATGAGCAATTTGTGACGATACAGCACAGACACGGTACTAGTCCTGTAGTATTTGACTCACAAGCTCGTAGACATCCGAACTAAGTCCATCTTGCTTGCGAATGCGTTCCAATTGTGTGCGCATGAGCGTCTGTCGACTACTGTCGTAGCGACGCCATTGACTGAAAACCCTTACCAATGCAGCTGCCATTTGTCGGTTGTAACGATCCGCATTTATAACTTGGTCTGCTGCAAATTCGTAGCCTCTTCCATCTTTGCGATGGAAGTGTGCGGCATTCGCCTTGCAAAAGACTCCGACAAGTGAACGCATACGATTAGGATTTTGTGCATCAAAAGCAGGATGACGCAAGAGAGCTTGGACATCTTCAAATGCTGATGCTAGCTGCGACTGTGCTTGTACGCTAAACCACGAGTCGATCACCAGTGGGTCCTGCTGCCACTTCGTGTAAAAATGCTCAAGCACCTTTTTGCGTTCTGGAGTGTTCCAGTTGCTAAGAAGTGATAGAGCACAGGCTCGATCTGTCATGTTGTTTGCGTTGTGGTATTGCTTGAGTACCAATTCTAATGTGCTTGGCTCTTCGAGACTTGCCAAGTACCCAAGGCACGTGTTCTTCATTTTGCGTCGCGCTATAGCTTCGGGTTCGGTTGAAAAATTTCCGCTCTCAGTATTTTCATTATAGTGTTTTGAAAACAGAGCATGGAACTTTTTAGCAAGCTCCTTACGCAAAAACAGACGGGCTGCAGAGATAGCATCCGGATCGATGACATCCATTTTTTGTGCAACATGTTCGAATGAGGGTAATGCAATACCTCGGGATTGGAAGGCCTTGTCTTTCATGTTTTTGGCAAGCACAAATCCGAAGGCCTCTACCAAGTCAGCATTCAATTGCAAAGTCTGATTTTTCTGCACCTGATCGACGAGACGTAGAATCTCACGAATCATGAGCTTTTGCCCAGCATCCCAGGCGTTGACAGCATCACTATCATGTTTCATCAGAAAAATGAGATCGGCATCTGGTAGATCGTTTTCCATACGAATAGGTGCTGATAGCATGCGGAATAGCGAAGGCACAGGTCGTTGTTGCACCTTATGAAAGGTGAAGCTTTGCTCAGGTTGACTGAATTCAAGCACACATTCGGTGCCGTAGGATTTCTTTGCATCATTCAAGTAGAGTTCTAGAGCCTGTCCATGTGTATCCAGCAAGCCCATGCGTACCGGGATCAGTAGTGGTTTTTTCTCTGGTCCCTTGGTGTTTGGAAGGAAGCTTTGTGAGAGTGTGAGCGTATAGGTCTGTGCCTTAGCATCAAAACTCTCTTTCATACGAATGCGTGGAGCACCCGCTTGGGTGTACCACAGCATAAACTGTGCAAGCAGATCGCGACCTGAGACATCTGAAAAGGCTTGTATAAAATCTTCTTGCGTAACCGCTTGCCCATCATGACGTTCAAAGTATAGATCCATCCCCTTGCGAAAGAGGTCAGCTCCAAGCAAGGTCTTGAGCATGCGAACGATCTCAGCACCCTTTTCGTAGACGGTGAGCGTATAGAAATTATTGATCTCGATAAAATGATCTGGACGCGGAGGATGTGACGTTGGGCCATCATCTTCAGGAAATTGTGCAGCTCGAAGAAAATTCACTTGGTCGATGCGCTCGACGGCATCTGAGCTTAGTGATTGCGAAAATTCCTGATCACGAAAAACCGTCAATCCTTCTTTTAAGCAGAGTTGGAACCAATCACGACAGGTGATGCGATTGCCCGTCCAGTTGTGAAAGTACTCGTGACCAATCACCGCAGCAATATCCTGGAAGTTATCGTCGATGGTGGTCTCTTGCGAAGCAAGTACGCGAGCGCTATTGAAAACATTTAGACCCTTGTTTTCCATCGCTCCCATGTTGAAGTCGCGCACTGCAACGATTTTGTAATCATCCAAGTCGCATTCACGACCGTAGGCTTTTTCGTCCCACGTCATCGCTTCTTTGAGGCTCTTCATAGCAAAATCACATTTGGAAATATCTTTGGCATCAGCATAGATGCCCAGACGTACATTGATACCTGAAGCTGTTTGGAATTGGTCCTCCAGGACTGCAAGGTTGCCAGCGACAAGAGCAAACAAATAGCAGGGCTTTGGAAAAGGATCTTGCCACGAAGTCCAATGCCTATTGTTTGGCAAATCTCCCTTCGCTACGAAGTTCCCGTTGGACAAAAGTACCGGACAGGATTTTTTGTCAGCACTAATTTTAACTTCGAATGTAAGCATGACATCGGGACGGTCATAGAAATATGTAATAGCACGAAAACCAGTTGCTTCGCATTGAGTGCAGTACATGCCCTCAGAGACGTAGAGCCCCTCCAATGCTTTGTTGAGATGTGGATATATACGATTGCGAATTTCTAAGACGCAATCTTTGGGAAGTGATGGAATCGTTAGCGTGTTGGGAGTTGAAGTGTACTCTTTGTTGCTAAGCTTACGTCCATCGATGCTGACGCTTTGCAATTCAAGGTCTCGACCATCAAATTGCAAAGTGGCACCCGTAGGTGCACCCTTACGAAGAGAAAGCTTCGATCGAGCGATCACATCAGTGTATTCTGGAAATAGATCGAACTCCAATTCGAGGTGATCGATTTTATAGGGAGTGGGAGCATAATCCTTGAGGTGAATCATCTGCGGCGTGGCTTTCATCGCGAGCCCTTTGCTCTGTGGGTTTGAAAGTAAACCCTTATGATTATCACATCTTAAAAAGATAATGCTACGCAAATTAGCGTGCGCTTTTCAATCTAAGGAATTGACACTGCGGCTGATAAAATGCTAAGTCCTAGGCTCAACAAACCAATTTCAAAAGGATAATTGGCACTATGCCAAAGGTATATATAAAAACAGATGATAAGACCATCGACGTCGAAGCCGGACAGCCTCTCATCGATATGTGTGAGGATCATGATACCTCTATTCTTTTCGGATGCCGAGATGGTGCATGCGGTGCATGCATGGTGCGCATTCTAGAAGGTGCGGAGTTTGTCAGCAAGATGGATGACAACGAGCGTGACTTTCTCGAAACCATGGCCGCTGAAGAAAACGAACGCCTCGCCTGCCAATGCAAAGTTTATGGAGATGTCACACTCGAAGTTTCTGACTAGAGCTTAGGACTTCTCGAATGATCGCCTTTTCTATTCGGAAGATGCTTCGTATCTTATCTATTCCTGGTCCTATCTTTTCATGATCCAATCACGCAAATTTGGAGCGCATCTTGGATAGAAGCTTGAGTGTCAAATCTTTGACGCTCCTTTCTACTTCTGCCTGACCGATGCTATAGAATATCATGCTCGTTAGTCCGAGCGACAGCCGAGGGGGCGTCTGCTTTGCCAACTTGTAATTAGCGATACAGGGATCAATAGTTCACTAGAAAGTTACACATATGGTTTTCTCACTCCTCACCAAACCTCGACGTCAGACTAAGAAAGAACGGGCCGCTAGTGTTGCCGAAGCGCTGGTGCGTTTTGAAAGATACAATCCATCACCGCATTGTGAGTTGTATTACGAGACACCGCTGCAATTGCTTATCTCTGTTGTGCTCTCTGCCCAAACTACTGACAAAATGGTGAATCGTTGCATGGAACCTCTGTATAAAGATGGGCTTGATCTTGCAACACTTCTATCATGGGGTGCAGAAGGCCTTTATCCGCATGTTAAATCCATAGGTCTTGCGAAGACCAAATCCAAACACATAGGGCAATTGGTTCGTATTCTTCATGAGCGTTTCGATGGTCAAGTGCCTAACACACGCAGTGAGCTCGAAGCCCTACCCGGAGTCGGTCGCAAAACGGCAAGTGTAGTGCTCGGAGAGTTATTTAGACAACCAACACTTGCGATCGACACACATGTTTTTCGTGTCTCCAAACGCCTTGGATGGCAGGGTGAGAAAACGCCTATCGCTGCAGAGCGTGTGCTCTTGCAAATCATTCCCCCAAGCTATTTACCACGCGCACATCACTGGTTGGTGTTGCATGGGCGTTATGTATGCAAGGCGCAAAAGCCACTTTGTAACGAATGTCCATTGAATGACATATGCCCGAGTGTTGGTTCTAAAGAGAGAAAGTCTTCAAAATGAAATTACGTCTTAGTAAGTGTACACAATACAAGAAAGATGCAATTTTGTGGCAGGTCAGTCCCCTAAGCCGTACCTCAGACTTGCCTGATAAATTTTATTTAGTCCTCTCGCATCATAAAGAAGGTAGTCAGTACCTGCGTTTTACACGTGAGCGTCCTACTTTGACGTTTGAAGCCAGTGGGGCCTTTGCCTCTTTGGTTCGCAAGTATATGTCATCTGCAGTGATCGAAGAGGTTCTTGTCGATGAAGCTCGTCGCAATATATGGATTCCTCTGCTTTCTGCAGGTCAGGAGTGGTTTATTCACATCCACCATGAGGGTGCCGTCAGTATTAGTCTTATTTCTCCGACTCGAGAGAGTTTGGTACGTATGGGTATGAGCGGACTCTTTACAAAAAAGAAAAGCGATATTGCTATTCCGTCGCGTTCTGAACTGCAGGATCGCATGAGCGATTTTCTTTCTACACTTTCTTTACAAGCTTCGCAAAAACCAACTGTACATAAAGAATCTGCACAGAATGAAGGTCCAACATTCTCGCGTTACCAACGTGAGGCGCGGCGACGTCTTGCTCGTCGCTTGAAGACTGTGCGCCAGTCCTTTGCAAAACTGCAGGATGAATTGAGTTCAACACACGATAGCGATCGCTTGGAACGCGAAGCAAGACTCTTACAAAGCTATCTGTATAAAGTACACGCACAGATGAGCGAACTGATACTTAGTCCTGAAGAAACTGGAGAATATGAAAGTGTCACGATTGTTTTAGATGCAGACAAAAGTCCGAGTGAAAATTTAGCTTATGCCTTTAGTCGCATAAAAAAACTCAAGACTGGATTCAAAACTTTAAGCGAGCAAGTTGCAAAGGTCGGAACTGAGTTGGATGCTATGGAGCAGCAAAATTCACGTCTGCAAAGCATAGCATTGAGTGAAGATGATATAGCGCAGGTGCTGCGTCGCTTCCGTCTTCCGGTCGAAAAACCTGAAGCCTCGCATGTTAGTGATGACAAAACCACTTTGCCTTATCGTATTTACTATAGCGGTAAATTCGAAATCTTAGTCGGTAAGGGGCCTCGCGAAAATGACGAACTCACAAAGTCTGCTCGATCCAATGACTATTGGTTCCATGCTATCGGTCTTGGAGGTTCGCATATTATTGTTCCTTATCAGCAACTCGGCAAAGAAGGCCTCACTGCAAAAGTTAAACGAGACGCAGCAATACTAGCCCTTCATTTTTCACGCGTCCGCAAAGATCTGTCAGGTGAAGTCTATGTGACGCAACGTCGATGCATAACCAAGAAAAAAGGGATGCCTCCTGGACTGTGGTTGGTTCAGCAGTCCGAAACATTGTTTTTGAATTATAGCGAGAGTGAATTGAAAGGAATTTTGGATAAGGATAAACCAAGTTAGATAAGAACTTTGCTTTTTTGCCATCTCATCTTTGGTAAACCCATAAAAGCTAATCTTCATGCTGTATTAACCAAATTAAATATTTAAGATTGACGAATGGTCCGATGAAGTCTCTTGACTTGGACTTCTGTTAGGATCTAAGTTAGTGAATAGAAAGTCTTAGTTTTATTTCGTTTTTGTGACTGGAGCGCGATCTTGTTGAAGTCCTTTCAATGGATGCGATATGGAAGAGGGAGTCGCTTTTGGTTTGCGCTCCTCTGCTATCTCAGTGCTATCCGAGGCTTCGCAAATGCTCCGTTACATAATCATGATGCTACAGGTTTGCAGTACCATCTCGCTATTTCTGATACGGTCCATACCGTTGCTCTAAATACTCATCAGCATTGTCAACCGTCGCTAGCTTATCATGAATTCGATGACGATGAAGAAGATGCATCATCCGTCGAAAGTGATGATGAAAATGACGGTCCACACCATTCGCACTGTCCTCATCCTGACAAACACTGTCATCTCGAATGCACGAACAACTGCTGCCCTCACATACTTACTAGCACAGTTGTCGATACAGTGCTTAGTATCTCGTGTTGGCAAGTCGCAGATATGACGAGTATTCGTTTCGAAGATGGCTTTCCCCAAGTCAAACTAGACCCCCCTCGGCATGCTTAGGGTTCTGCATTTTTTCCAATTCAATTAAAACATTATTAGCGGGCTAGGCATGCGTCTTTGTGTCTTCGCATGCAGTCCGATGGAGGAGTGTATGCAGGTGATCTACGATGTTATGAATAGTACCTTAGGTGCAAATGCGACAGTTCTCAACGACCGTGATGAACTGTCTATTCAGCGTCCCAAACTTGCGAACGAACTTTCCGAAGCATTAGGCTTTGTACCCATACTGCGTCTGAACCGTATTAGCTCAGAGTGTCAGCGACATGATCTCTACCTCAAACTCGAAGCATGCAATCCCGGAGGTAGCATCAAGGAAAAGAATGCAGCGTATCTGATCCGTGATGCTGAGGAGCGTGGACTTCTCAAAGAGGGGGGAACGATCATCGAGTCAAGCTCTGGTAATTTTGGTATAGGACTTGCGATGGTGGGTGCTGCTCGAGGCTATCGCGTGATGATCGTTGTTGATGCGAAGACGTCATCTCCGATGCGTCGCATACTCAAAGCGCACGGTGCTGAGCTTGTCGATGTTCCACTCACTGAAGCCGATGCGAACGGATCGATGCAAGTGGCACGCATGAACAAAGCTGCTTCTCTTGCCAAAGAAATACCTGGTGCATGGTATCCGTGCCAGCATCGCAACCCGCAAAACCCAGATGCACACGCAGAGTATACAGCTCGTGAGATTATTGCAGCGTTTGATGGTGCGCCTGATGCGATCGTAGTTGGAGTCAGTACTGCTGGACAACTTGCGGGCATACATCGCTTTTTTAAGGCACACTTTCCCAAAGTCAAAATCATTGGTGTTGATGTCGCAGGATCCGTGATTTTTGGCACACCTGCTCATCCATACAAAATGACCGGACTTGGACTGTCGTTTGTTCCGCCCAACTTTGAACCTCGCTTTGTTGATTTTGCATATTCAGTTGATGATGCACTTGCTTTTTCCATTTGTCGTCTGCTTGCTCGTAAAGAGGGTGTACTTCTTGGGGCTTCGACAGGAGCGATCGTTGCAGGTGGACTTGCGTATGCACGTACTTTGCGTAAGCGGGAACGTATAGTCATGATCAACCCCGATCGTGGTGATCGTTATCTTGAGACAGTGTACAACGATGAGTGGATTGAGAAAGTGGGTTTGAAAATTTATTCAGATCTTGAATTTGAACAAGCGATAGCACAACTCAAAAGTGTTGGAAGCAGACCTGTACGTGGAGTGGAGAGCGTATGAATCAGATTGCAGACCAAGCGGCACCGACGACAATGCAAAAACTGAGCTCACTGTGGGGCCAATACCTGCCACTCTCTCTGAGTGACGTCACGATGGCTCTTGGTGATCCTCTGATTGTCTTCACGCTTGCACAAATGCCGAATGCACGCATGAACCTTGCTGCCGTTGGTATTGCAAAGGCGATCGCAGTATTTTTCGAAAGCCCAGTCATCATGATGCTGCATGCCTCAAATTCTTTAGCTGCTAACCAAGAGTCACGCGAAGGTTTGTGGAAGTTAATGGTCATTGCAGCTCTCACCCTTGTCGGGCTGCTGACGGTTCTGTCGTTTCCTGGTGTTTTTGCAGTGATGAACCGTTACTTCTTTGCAACCGAAGCAGCGATCGCATTTCACTCTCGTGAAATCCTAAGCTTGCTCATTCTGTGGCCTGGTGCAATCGCATGGCGTCGCTACTACCAGGGCTTGCTTATTCATCGTGGAAATGTCCAAGTCGTTAAGAACGCAAGTTTGGTGCGTCTCGCTTTTGTGATTCTTATGCTGTTTACAGGCTACAATCTAGAGTTTTCGGGTGCTTTGCTTGCAGGAGCAACTCTAATGGGGGGAGTTCTCGTAGAATCTGCAACGGTGTCACTTGCCTATTATCGACGTTACGGAAGAGTGACGCCAGTGGTGAGTACAGAACTCACTCCAAAAGCAAAACTTTTGCCAACAACTTTACAAGGGATTTGGTCGTTCTATTGGCCACTCGCAAATTCTATGGTTGTTGTATGGGGTGGGCGTGCGCTCTTGCTCGGTATCGTTGCTCGCTCTGTCGATGCTGCAGTTGCTTTGGCAGCATGGCCTGCTGCATGGGGGCTGGTGCTCGTAATTGCGAATGCAACACGGATGGTACAGCAAGTCGTGATTCGCAATCGTGGAGAGATGAGCGATCCGTTTCTGCTCTTTTTTGCAGGTACGGTCGGCCTTTTGTTCTTTGCGATCTTAGTTTTGATGGCAAACACAACTGTAGGCTACAGACTGACTCAATCTTTTATTGGTAATGATCCAGACTTACTGACCGGTGTTTTGCCCGTACTCTTTCTGTGCTCTGCTGTACCTCTGCTGGTTGCTTTGCAGAATGCAATCCAAGGATTTTTGATCAGCGAAGGTCGAACAGGTCGAGTGAATGTAGCGACTTGGCTTGGGACAACTTTTTTACTCTCGGTTACTGCAGGAGCTATTTACTTTGGATTTGCAGGAGCCACTGCCGCATCGTTTGCGATGCTGACGGCTCTACTTGTTGAAACATTTTGGCTCGCACGTGGGCTGCCGTCGAATTTTTTCCGAAGCTCGTCATCCCGAGCAGAACGTAGTGAAGTCGAGGGATCGCCTGCTTAGCCAGGTGGTCTTGCATCGAAGATTTTTGTCGGATCTTTTTAAGGCACTCAATACAGATGACCCCCTTTGCCCTGAGCATGGGGGTTTCGGTGACAGGGTCTTATAACTAGAATGAAGGAATCTACTTATGCTAACGCAATGCAAACTATCCGTTTACGATACGCATCTTGCGCATTCTTTAGCACCTCAATCCTATGCGCGAGTTCCTGCAACGTGTGGTGAACTTATGCAAGGATATCTGGATGGACACGATTTTCTGATCAATAGTCCGATCGCTTTGTATGCTGAAGTTTGTGTAGAGCTTAATCAGAGTGGTGAGGTTGAGGTCGAGTCCTTGCTAAAATCTCCCAAAATAAAAACAGCTGTTAGTGATACACTGGCTCGTCTTGGCTCTGCAGCAGGAGCGAAGGTGACTGTGCACTCTCGTTTGCCCCGAGGTAAGGGGCTTGCCTCCAGCACGTCGGAGATTGCAGCTGCGATACTCGCTACTGCAGATGCGTTGCAGGTGAATATCCCCCTGCAAGTGATTACAGATATGCTTTTGAAAATTGATAGGTCCACAGATGCCGTGCACTTGCCTGGAATTGTCATGACCAATCATTTGCAAGGAACTGTATTCGAATTCTTTGGAGAGCCACCTCCGCTCTCTTTTCTACTCATCGATACCGGAGGTGAAGTCTCGACAATGGGTTTTGATCGTGTGCACGCTCGTGCGGTGGCGCATGCGCAAAGAGGCCGTCTTAGAAACGCTGTGAAGTGTATGCAAACTGGCTTCTTGCATAGCGATGCGCGACTTATCGGTTTAGCAGCGACTGAGAGTGCTCGCATCAATCAAGGTGTGTTGTACAAAGAGTGTTTAGAGGACGTGATTCGTCTTTCTCTCGACGCAGGAGCTGTGGGAGTGAACTGTGCACATACAGGTACAGTACTTGGAGTGATGTATGACCACCGTCATGTTGATGTCGAGCGACTCAAGAACTCTCTTGTACCCTTGGTTGGAGACAAAGCGATTTTAGGAAACTACCGACTCATCGCAGGTGGTCGTTGATAGCTAAGGAAAAAGCACATGAGATCAGATCGGAATCATTATGTTCCCAATTGCTATTGCATTCGGTCTCGATTTTATCTCAATGCATTTATTACGTCGCTAGAGAAACAGGGAACAATCACATCACCGCAAATCCATCAGAGCCACAGCTAATCTTTCGACCTCATCCACAGTCGTAAACAGAGCTGGCGTCACACGTATGCAGTCGCCTTTGTGAACGCCATTGCGTGGAACTGTTAAAATGCGATGCTTCTCGAGTAGGTGTTGCGCAATCTGTTCATTTTCTTTTGTCGTTGTTCGACCTTTGATGCGAAAAGATGTGATCGCTCCATGCATTGATGGTTCGTTAGGAGTGAGTATTTCGATGCGATCATTTGCACTCACACGTGAGACCCAGTGGTTGCGGAGGTAGCGTAAGCGTTCCTGCTTGTTTTGTGCGCCTAACTGATTGTGAAACTGCAAAGCTGTGGGTAGAGTCATTACAGGGGCAACGTTCTTTGTTCCTGAATGCACACGTGCACGTACATCATTAGCTCCGTAAAGATCGTCTCCAAATGCTGGATCGATGTCTGTTATTCGGTTTTTGCGAATGTAGATGCATCCTAATCCTAAGGGGGCGTGTATCCACTTGTGCAGAGAGACTCCGATAAAATCTGCTTTGAGGTCGGGAAGCTTAAAATCCAAATGCCCAAAGGAATGTGCAACATCTGCGATCGTGTCCACTCCATGCTGTCGAGCGAGGTCGACAAGTTCGGCAACTGGTAGTACCAGACCGGTTCTGTTATTCAAGTGTGTGACAAGCATCAATTTGATACGAGGATTTTTTTCGAGAGCCTCTGCATAGACATCCAATATGCTTTGCTTGTCTGCAGGTTCGGGAATGTTGATCTTGATGATGGACACTCCACGTCGTTGCGGTAACCATTGGATGGCAAAGTGGCAGCTGTAGTAGTCCAAATCAGCATAGAGAACCTGGTCTCCAGGTTGTAATTTGTTATACCCAGAAATCAGGTTTTGCAGTGCTTCGGTGCCTCCACGGGTGATCGCAACTTCATCGGCACCAACTCCGAGTACATCCGCAAGTTGAATTGTTATGTTTTCCAATTCCTTTTTGAAAGTGTAGCGAAGGTATTGAGAGTTGAGTGAGTTGAGACGTTCGGTATTCGCAAGATAATTCTGGTGCACAGGTACAGGCATAATTCCGTAGTAACCATTTTCAAGGTTACAAAAACTTGGATCGAGTTGAAATTGATTCGCAACTGTTTTCCAGAAACTCTCATCACGGGCCAGTTCACTTGCTGTGAGATTTTTAGGGACCTGCAGAGGTGCTGGAGCTATGCGCTCGCTCTCTCCCTCCCCACGCTGACCAAATAATTTTGCACCCAAGCCTAAGCTCATCGCTGCCGCCGATACTTTGAGGACATCACGTCTGGAATACGTCATTGTTGCGAGTTCCTTCTGGACGGGGTACCTAAGGGTCTGAAAGGGAAAGATTATTCTTTCTTTAAGGCCTGGAGCTGTCAACGCTTGTTCGCAAATATCCAATGATATGCGGCAGCGAACTCACCCGGCGAGCTCTCTCTGCAGTTGGAGATGACAAAACGGCCGAAAAACGCTAGAACCACTCTTTACAAAATTCAGCTGCGACTTAGATTCTAGAGATTGCTTTTTTAGGAGACAAAGACCATGGCAAAAGAGACCCGTCAGTTTCAGACGGAAGTTAAGCAAATCCTTGATATTATGATCCATTCCCTCTATTCACAAAGGGAAGTTTTTCTACGTGAGTTGCTCTCTAACGCAAGCGATGCTCTAAGCAAGCTGCGTTTTGAGGAAGTTACAAAGCCTGAACTCGCATCTGGTGAAAAACACATACGTTTGATCCCTAATAAAACAGCCAATACCCTTAGCATCCTCGATAATGGTATTGGTATGAGCCATGACGAGTTGGTCCAAAATATCGGAACCATCGCATACTCTGGTTCCAAACAGTTTCTACAAAATGCCCAAAAACTCAAAGAAAATCCCGAACTGATTGGCCAGTTCGGTGTGGGTTTCTATTCTGCATTTATGGTTGCAGATCGCGTTACGGTTCATACGCAACGTGCAGGTACCCAAGACGGTGTGCTCTGGGAATCTAACGGTGATGGTTCTTACACCATCGAAGCCGTTAAGCGACCTGAAGGCACCGGAACCACAATCACATTGTTTCTCAAGAAAAAAGATGAGAGCGATGAGAGCTTCCAAGATTTTACGGAAGAGTGGGTACTTCGCTCGACCGTTAAAAAATACTCAGACTTCATCGAATTTCCAATCAAGATGCAAGTGACTCGTGAAGAGCAAGAAAAAGATGCAGACGGAACTGTCATCGTCGGCAAAAAGAAAGAAACAGTAACGGATGAGACTCTTAACAGTCGCAAAGCTCTGTGGTTGCGTCCTGCTAAGGAAGTGACTAAAGAAGAGTACAACGAATTCTACAAGCAAGTTGCGATGGATTGGACGGATCCTCTCGATGTGTTGCATTACAAAGCTGAAGGAACCCAAGAGTTCTCAGCAATGATTTATTTCCCGAGTACGGTTCCGCATGACTACTACCAACGCAATGTCAAATGGGGTCTGAACCTCTACGTACGTCGCGTCTTTATTACTTCGCATTGTGATGAATTGCTACCACCTTACTTGCGCTTCCTCAAAGGTGTTGTCGATAGCAATGATCTTCCTCTCAACGTCTCTCGTGAGTTGATTCAAAAAGATCGTAAAATTCTTGCAATTCGCAAAGCATTGGTGAGCAAAGTTCTGCGCCACCTTAAAGCAATGTTGGAATCTAACCGAGAGCTGTACACCAAATTGTGGGAAAAATTTGGTTCGACTCTGAAAGAAGGCATTGCCTCAGATCACGATAACAAGACAGCTCTGCAAGAACTCGCTCTTTTCCATACCAGTACGTCCGATCAGTTGAGTAGCCTCAAAGACTATGTTTCACGCATGAAGGTCGAACAAAAAGCAATCTACTACATCACGGGTGAATCGATCACACAGCTGAGTGGTAGCCCCTACCTTGAAAAATTGCGTAAGCATGGCTTTGAAGTGCTCTTCCTCACAGATCCAGTGGATGAGTGGGTAATGAGCAGCATGCATGAGTTCGATGGCAAAGCTCTGCAATCGATCACAACCGAAGATTTGGATCTCGGTAGCGATGTTGATGCTAAGAAAAACGAAGATGAAATCAAGCATCAGCAAGAACGTTTCCAGAGCGTCACCGACCTTATCAAGGAAACGCTCAAAGAATCGATCAAAGATGTCAAGTTCTCTACACGTTTGGTGGATTCTCCCGCTGTCTTGGTTTCTGGATCACAAGATCCTTCGGCGCATATGGAACGCCTCATGGAAGCTATGGGACAGTCGATGCCAAAAGCGAAACGCATTTTGGAAATCAATGCAGACCATCCCGTATTTGAAAAAATGCTGACGCTTTCTGATGAGCGTAAAAAAGTTTGGGCCGAGATTCTTTACAACCAAGCTCTTCTTAACGAGGGGTCGGTCATTCAGAATCCTGCACAGTTCAGCAAACTCATCTCTGAGATCATGGTTGGCTAGCAAAACGACGACTTCCCCATCTCGACTCGTATTTGGCTTGAGGTGAAAGGAAGTCGTCTTTTTCGAGTTCGCTCTAGACTACCTTGAACGGATTTCTTCATTGACTTGCCTTGGCGCTCGCGTCATGATTCCCTTATCCAGATACACACTCACAAACTATAGGCAATTCTATGAGCGAATCTCCGTTCAAGACGCAGTCTAGTATTCAGACATCGACCCTCATCGCACTCAGTGAAAAATGGGGGAGCCTCAGTCCCCAAGAGCGATTGAATATTTTTGCGAACTTGCCTAGGGCTGAGGCAGATGACTTTTTCTTAGGTCTGCGTTCACATGATCAGGCAGACTTGATACTTCTGCATCCTGCTGGTGAGCAGCGTATTTGGATACGTCTGCTTCCTCCTGATGATTTGACAGACGTGATTCAAGAGGCACCACTGTCAGCTCGTAGTTTCATGCTTGAACAATTGGATGTGAGTACACGCAAAGAGGTCAAAGCACTGCTTGCCTATAAAGAAGACGAAGCTGGGGGTCTGATGAACCCACGCTTTGTACGTGTACGCCCAGATATGACAGTCGATGAAGCTATTCGTTATCTGCAAAAGCAAGCACCCAATGCTGAGACAACGCGTTACCTTTATGCTTTAGATTCTGAACAAAAACTTCTTGGCATCGTTGCCTTTCGTAATCTTTTTACTGCTGGTAATGAAGCTCTAGTCCAAGATGTGATGAAGACTTCGTTGATTACTGTAGATGAACGTATGTCTCAAGAACAGATTAAAGATCTATTTGCAAAGACTTCTCTTACAGCACTTCCCGTAGTATCAGCTTCGGGTCAGATGAAGGGGATCGTCACTGTCGATGACATCATTGATGTTGTTGAAGAAGAGGCAACCGAAGATATCCAAAAACTGGGGGGTATGGAGAGCCTTGATGAGCCGTATCTGAAGATCAATATTTTTCAATTGATTAAGAAACGTGCGAGTTGGCTCGTCATTCTTTTTCTTGGAGAGATGCTAACGGCAACAGCGATGAGTAACTACGAAAGTGAAATCGCAAAAGCTGTCGTACTTGCACTTTTTATTCCTCTGATTATCAGTAGTGGTGGTAATTCGGGATCGCAGGCTTCGACGTTGGTTGTAAGGGCTTTGGCTTTGCGTGAGATACGCTTACGTGATTGGTGGCGAGTGCTTGCTCGAGAGCTCTTTATCGGAACAGCTCTCGGTGTCATTCTTGGAACTATAGGTATGATGAGGATTTTACTATGGCCGAATCGCAATACGCTTTATGGTGAACACTATCTTCTCGTCGCATTCACAGTTGCATGTAGTTTGGTCGGCATAGTCTTGTGGGGAAGTATCAGTGGATCCATGTTGCCGTTTATTTTGAAACGTCTTAAGCTCGATCCTGCAACTGCTTCTGCGCCCTTCGTTGCAACGCTCGTGGATGTGTCAGGATTGATCATCTACTTCTCTTTCGCAGCATTACTATTGAAGGGGACCTTGCTGTAACTCTGGTCTTCAAACTTGCAAAGCCACTTCCTACAATCGCGACAATTTTCTTACCGTGTTTTTTTGCTGGATGAATTATCTTCATGAGAGGCCTTTATCATCGAATCCGATCATTCTAGTATACAGTCCAGGTTGTACTCTGAAAGGTATTTCCTCATGCGCCATTGTTTTATCATCTTTTTTGCCTTGCAGCTCTCCGGATGCGCTAGCATATTTTCGCGGTCACAGCTGATCTCCGTGGACTCACAGCCGCGTGGTACCAATGTGGAGACGGGATCGAAAAAGCCCGGTCTTCAGACGCCAGTTGTCGCATCATTTATGCGTCGAAAGTCCCTTGAATTTGAGACGGAAGTGGATGGTGTACGCAAGAAGCATGTCTTTCCCTGTCACTATCGGTGGGTGGATTCGGGCCTAGGTAACCTGTTTTTTGGGGCATTGGGTGGGCTCAGTTTGATTGGGATCGGTGTCTTTGGTCTTGGGTTGGGTGTTGATGCTCTCTCAGAGGCTGCTTGGACTTGTCCAGAAGCTGTTGTTCTAAATCTCGATACTAAACAGAACGGTACAGATTTTTGCCGACACTTTCTGATTCTCCCACCCTATAGTGATGTTGCAGGCGTATCGGAAGCTGTCGAGAACCGAGCTCGTGAAATTTTACTTACACAGAAAAAAGCCTGCGATCAAATCATCCGTCGCAAGCAGAGTGACTACATTTATCGACGCTTCAAAATCACTAAAGACACTCAAAATCGTGACTTTCCACAGAATCATTACAATTATTGGGCTCTACAGACTGGTGCCAATACTGTGGTTGACTTCCAGATTGTCGACAAGGGATCTACTTTCGAAGTGACCCCACATTTTCTGGATATTCATAATCACGAGAAAAGTTCGGGAGAAACATTTTTGCTTTCTAAACCGAATACCCAACAAGGGTTTTTTGAAAAAAAGCGGAATTGGAAAGATCTCGCAATGAATCTCATTCCTACCTTTGTAGGGTCAGGTATGGATGCGATGAGTCCTAATTTTGAGGGACGCTATCAATATCAGGTCGAATCTGTC
Organism: uncultured Pseudobdellovibrionaceae bacterium; assembly: GCA_964635325.1. Lineage (GTDB taxonomy): Bacteria > Bdellovibrionota_B > Oligoflexia > Oligoflexales > Bog-1112 > BOG-1112. The sequence continues at coordinate 3,447 of CAZWOL010000051.1, read as the reverse complement.
TCGCGAAAGAGTACTTCTTTGTTTATAGAGCTAAGCTCGCGTTCGGATCTCAGTGCCTATGATAACTGGGATGTATCCAAATCTTGGGCGATCAACTACCCTATTTTTTATGACCGTTTCAAGCTTCATATTTTGGATAGAGAGTCCAATACCTACATAGATGAAGATTGGACATTCTTACGTTTGCTTGTTGAAGTCTATGGAGATGTGAGTTTGCACACGCCTATGGGAGCTTTCGGTATAGGGGCAGGTCTTGCTCCAGGTTATTATCTTACGATGAATTCCCATGGCTATAGGCAAGTCTCGCTACAGATCAGTCCGATGATTCATTTTTTTTACGAAGCATTTTTACAACGTAATGTTTATCTCTTTGCAGAAATCGTAGGTCTTGCCGAAACGCAGACCATTCGTGATCGTCATGTGAGTTACAAGGGTGTTTCGCGAGCACTTGTTGGATTTGGGTACTTGCTTCCGTCGGATTGGTACGTATTTGATTGAAGCAGCACTTTGGAAATGCGCACAGCTTGTTCTGGTGTGTTTTGGCGCTCAAAGACGGTTTCTAAAGCGAAAACTTCGGACATTGGGGAGTGATTTGTATTGTAAGTGATGTCTTCGATCACATAGACGGCATCGTAGAGATGACGTTTGAGGTCATCGCGAATCATCGTTCGATTAGCTTTTGCCCAAGTGAAATCAACGGCTCCGACGGGGCGAATCGTATAAATACCAGGCCTATCAACGATCACTAGAATATTAGGGTTATTTAAAGATTCTATAAACTCATAAGTCCAGTGGGTCTTGCGAATGATCGTGAGTTTGTTGACAAAGCGATTTTCTCGTGCGATCGGAAAATAGGTGAGAAACAAAACTGTACTAACCGCTAAAAGTGAACCACTCCATTTACGTCCGCCTAAAGACGTCAGGAGCAGTGGAGTCAGAGAGAGTGTGACTACAAAAACAAGAAAGAGACGAGCCTGGGTTGGGTGATTGAAGACTCCAAAGTGATGGCTCAGTGAGATACAGAGTTCCGATCCTGCAAATGCAAGTAGTACCAATACAAAAGGCAGTACAGTACGAGGCATAAGTTGGCGTTTGCGTGTGTAAGCAATTCCCCAAACAAGCAATATACCGAGGCAGGCAATATTCAGTAGCGTTGCATAGGGTAGTTCAAAACGCAGGTTGAAAAAATCTTGAGCAAAAATAGGGAAGTGTTTGACAAAGTTCGACCAACCGATGACCGGAACGCCAGGAGGATTTTCATAGTTTTGTGGAACCAGAAGTTGCCATATGCGTGGAAGAAGGAAAAGCAAAGAAAGAGAGTATAGATAGGGGTGCTTCTTCAGGTCAGCTAGAGTAAATCGACCAAAGAACCAGAGGCAGCTCATCACGATCGGAAAAGCGATTAGATTCTCATAACGCGTGTGCACCAGAAGAATCAAAGTGTACCAGATAAGAGGACGTAGTGAGTCATCCTCTTTCCAACACAATTGCAGAACCAAGTACGCAACATAAATCTGCAGTAAACATGCGAGTAGGTCAAAACCACCAGAAATAGCAGTAATCGGTACTATGGGCTGTGAAACAACAAAGAGCATTGCAGCAATACCCGTAAGAAAACCCCCAACGGGATAGGCAATCAAAAAAACAAGATATAGCAAAAGAAAAAGCAAAATGGCATTGAAGAGAAAGACATTTGCAACAGAATAGCCAAGGATTACGTGAAAGAAATGTAGAAGGTATGGGAAAAGTATGGGGCGCTTGTCGAGACCATTTGCGAGGGGCCAAAAGTTGTCGTAGTACCAGCGTCCCATCGTATGGTTGTAAGATGTTTTTTCGAAGGCCAGTGACTGAGAGATAGCCATGAGGTTGGCTTCATCGCTCAGTACCTTGAAGCTATGCTCGACCCCAAACCAAACAATCAGAGTGATGACTAAAGCAAAGAGCAAGGCCCCCCACCGAGCTCCTGGAGAAGGTCCATGCAGTGTAGGTAGGGTCCAGTTGTATTTACAATAGCTCCACGCGATCAGCAAGCCATTGAAAAAGTAGAAAGAGGTGTAGGCAAATAACCATTCCGCTTTGCTTTGCGCAGAAGCTGCATAGGCTATTAAAATTGCAAATGCAACGAACACACCAACAAAAAAATATAAGCTGGGCTTTAAAGATTTTTGCATGGATACAGTTTAGCATGGATTGTCATCCGAGGATGCGATATTTTTTCCTAGCAGTGATTGATCGTTGTTGTAAAGGCTCATGCTCGTCACTCCAAATGCAAGCGACCTTCAGATTTGTCGCATCAATTTTTCGAGGAATAACAAGCTGTCTTGCAAAATTTGCAAAGACTTTTTGATCATCATTACCGAAGCAAGGAAAGTAGGTGAAAGCCTAGCGAACATTTGCACCGTACTTGAGGTGAGTCCACAAGCGGTTGTCCTGTCCGAGCAAGGGTGCTCTTGATGAAGCTGTGTATCAAGGTAGGGTGGCTTTAACAAAATTAGAACGAGTGATTGGCACACTGAAATGGGAAGAGATCGACTTGCAAGAGTGCTATCCAGATCACAACATTGGAAATGGAGGATTCGCTCCTGCTGCAGTTCATGCACAAGGACAAGGAAAGCTGTTCAACGAGAGGTTTAGAGCTAGACAGAAGACAAGAAATGAGAGAATAACGTACTGGAATCAGAGAGGATCGAAGAGCGCATCAGACTTGTCTTAATTTTAGACCTGCTTTTGTGTCACCCTTGCTCGGACAGGACACCTCTAAATTCTTCCCATTAAAACCGTTTACTCAACCAACGTAAATACGTCGGTTCATGAACCGCTTACATACAAATTATACGGAGTGATGTAAGCCGGCTCCGATAACAAAGGTGACGTGGCCTCTGATATTTTTCTGGCCCTCGTCCGAGGCATCCCTTTTGTGACTCTTGTTCTACAAAATCTGTCAGAAGTTGCTCGAAAAATCATTTTCTCATACTCAGGTTGCTAAATTTTATAGATTTTTGCAACTTTGGAGAAATGAGTGAGCAATATCTACAAGTCGGATTTAAAGTAGCTTTTAAAATTTGTAGGTTATCATTCAGGCCTGTTAGTGTCATTCACAGGAGAGTCGTAATGAAAATGTTGTCTACAATGCTAACGATTTTTGTGCTTGTCTTTGCAAGAAATGCAAAAGCTTCTGAGGATGATCAGGCTAAACTCTCGTCTTTGAAGCCCTCTTTAGAGCTCTCCGAGTCGATACGAAGGAGCCAACTAAAAGTGCTCCAACTCTATGGAATACTGGATGCTGCTCAGGAAGCTGCTGAGTCTGCTGCTGGGGAAGCTGCTGAGTCTGCTGCTGGGGAAGCTGCTGAGTCTGCTGCTTGGTATGCTGCTTGGTCTGCTGCAGGGGATGTTGCTTGGGATGTTGCTAGGGATGTTGCTTGGGATGCTGCTTGTGATGCTGCTTGG
>CAZWOL010000050.1:0-20956 GCA_964635325.1 uncultured Pseudobdellovibrionaceae bacterium | reverse complement strand
ATATGTTTGGCTTTTAGGAATTTGAGTAAAGCTTACTAAGCAAGGCTATATTTAGTCCCTCAATTGCTTATCTTTTGCTTTTCATGCCGAAATAAAAAAAGTCATTTACGATCTCAAATCGTTCTTTTGCATTGGGAGAAATTTTTTTAAGTTCAGGATCCAGTAACCATTCATTTCTTTTGCGTATGAAATAAAGGAAAACTTCGGGTGTTAACTGGCTCGAAATAACACCCAGACTCTGTCCTTGGCGTAGAAAATTGACATTGGTTTGATCGATTCTATTTTTCCATTTCTCCCAAAATTGCTGCTGCCCTTCCGCTTTTGATTGAGAGAATTCTTCTAAGAAAACAGTGCCAAGCCTTGACTGATTTTCTTTCCTACGCTTAAGCAGATGATTCAACTTCTCATCAAAAGGAATTTTTTCTTCCAAGAGAGTATCTGCCCAGATCATTTCGTGCTCAAAGAAAGACTCGATAATCAACATAGCCAAACTGCTCTTATCAGGAAAATGGCGGTAGAAGCTCATTTTGCTAGCACCTGCCTTCGCGCAAATTTCCTCCACAGAAACCTTTTTGTATCCATTGCTATGAAACAGAGCCGAAGCTGCTTTGAAAATAAAGCCTTTTGTGGGCGATTTAGCTAGTGGCGGTCTCCCTCGTCTCTTCATACTGGTCTACTTCTCCATTGCTTCAAGCACACTACCATATATTTAATGTTAATAATATGGCATTTATTTAAAAAATAGTAACATTAATTGGAGTGGGATGTTCGATCCATTAGGGCCTGTACCTAGTTTTTTTATTCGAAATAGGACAGAAAGATGAATCTATTCGCGCTGAGTTGAAAGCCCACCTTGCTGAGTACGTCGAACGGATCGATATTTCCTATCAAGAACTCTACAGTGAAGTCTTTACTACAAATTTCCTGCTGGATTTACGATTTAAGAAGGCGCCCGAATATGAGAAAATCCTCGTCATGGTAGCGGAACACATTAAACGAGCAGAAACGGATAATGATCTGCGTGATGATCCGAGGAAAAGCCAGATACAAGGCACCTTGCAGTCTTTATTTGCCGAAATGGAGCGCACCCGTGCCCATCGCAGGACCGATTTCGATAACTCTGAACTTTAGGAGAGTTGGCACGAACAACTCGCTCCTCTCTGCCGCAAACCCTGAGCGGAGCCCTACAAAAAAATTTGACAACTCTGGGTCGTCAAGTTTTCATGACAGCAGTCTATACGCTTCCACCTTCTTCGGTTCGCGCACGATTGCGTTCGCGGACCTTAGCAATATCACGACGAATCTGTGCTCGACGCTTACGAATCTTTGGTGAGTGTGAGAGTTGGTAAATCAAATCCCTACGAAACACGGCTAATTGTTCAAGTGGATGTACGGTGTAAAGACCCATATCCAAATAGTGTTCGATTAAAAGCGTCCAGACCTCGCTTCTTTCGATTTCCCAATCGCCAATAATCTTCCCTATCTCCCCGTCGTGTTGAACCAAGGAAATGATGAAACCTTCGATATAAAGTGGTCTTACAATATTCATACGCGAGACGTTTCGGAATTTTTGAGAAGAACTTAAGAAAGCGCTGATAGCAACACAAAATCAGTGAGTTGAGCGCTATGAAGTAAAGTTGTTGGTTTAGGGGAAAAGAAGGAGCGTGTACAGCTCCTTCAAAAGCTAGAATGAGTTGTCCCAACGACAAGCTTGGGTTTTGTAGATCGGTAGATTGCTTAGTATCAAATCTTTGCTCTCACGTGTAGGGACGTAGATTGCCATACGGCCTTCAAAATACCCCAAACGTCCGACTGCTTTGCTAAGTCGACCGCCTCGTCCTCTCAGCATTTTTTGACCAAAGCAGCGATTGCTGCGTGGGTGACCATTGGGTCCAAAGTCTTCTTGGTCCATGCCGTCAAGCTCGTACTCTTTTACACGACTATCATCGATGTTCGGTAGCTCATCCCATGAGCGAGTCATCGCAATTGTCAAATCTAGGCCCGGACCTAAGTGAATGTATGATGGAGCATAAGGATGCTCTGCATCGAGACGAAAAGAGCCTTCGATGCGCACGCACTTACGGAACCAACGGTTTGAACGCAGGTCCACAGTTTTTATATCGACCGTCTCTTCTGGTGAACACAAGGGAACTTGATCCAATACAGGTTGTGGATTTGTAGCAAAATTCTCACGCACAGGATGAGTTAGGCGTCTTTTGCTATGCTTCTTTGTCGGTGCAGAGACCTCAAAGCTTGCAATAAGAGGCAAGTGGTCTGAAAAGCCTTGGCCAATATGGTTTGCGTAGCGACGGTTCTTACGAATTTGCCAACGGAATGGAGTTCCGTCTGCATTGAGAAGCTTGTCTGCAGCTTCACCACTTTGTCCTATGACACGAAAGGACTGATCTTTGTACTGAATGCCGTCTTGGTTGTAAAAATCATCTGAAATGAGCATTGCAGAAAGTGACTGACGTCGACCTCGGTAGCTTGTTTCCCAACGATCTTCGTTTTCAAGGTCATACCACAAATTGTAAAGGTGTGAAGCCCCCTCTTCTCGAAGCATCTCAGTCTCTTCACCGGTGGCTAGTACTTTGATTGGTTTTTCATGGTACCCAGAATTTAAGTCTCCAAGTACAACGATTCGAGTATTGGGATCCGTGTGTTTTTCTTCTTGAATACGCTGACGTAAGAGTTGGGCGGTTTGCACACGTGTGGCTTCGGTTTTCTTTGGATCCCCGATTTTGGATTTCCAGTGATTGTTAAAGATCACCATTCGGTTGCCACCCTCGTTGTATTCTACAGCTTGAATGTCACGAGCTGAGGTTGAATAAGGCTCGTCATCATAGTCGATGGAGACGGAATCCAACTCTTTTACAGGCACTTTACTGACGATAGCTGTCGTCACTGATACGGGATTGCGAGGGTTTTGGTGACCAAGTATAAAATAGCGATAGCCAAGTTTTTCGAGCTCTTCTTTTAATACAGAATGGGTGCCACGAATCTCAAAAACATGAGATTCGTTAGCTGCGCTTTCGAGTTCTTGGAGAGCTAGTATTTCAGGAGTATCTGCCATCTGTATGACTTCGATGAGGTTTTGAATCTTGGCTTCAAGCACAGGAAGTGTATACCAGTTGGAGCCCTTCAACGTGTACTCCATGTACTGCAAGGGCCTGCGTCCTCCGACCTCATCTCGATCATCGCTATTTAGTGTTGCAAGAAAATCACTCCACGCTTGTGGGGTATTTTCAGGTATGTCATCCCACAAGTTTTGGACATTGTAGGAGAGAACACGCAAAGTGTTCCCGGCAAAGATTGCGGTCGTTGCTGATGCAGTGACTAGACTGATACCCAGTGCTAAACCCAGTCGCTTTAGCATGCATACACTCCCTGTGAAAGCTTCGATGATTTTTATTGCTCCTGATCCTATAGCAAGATGTATCTAAACAAAAGGACTCAAACATATTTTGCATGGATAAAACGACGCTCATCTTTTATTTTGCTTGATAGAATGAACTTTGCTAGGATCGAAGGTCTTCGCTAGAGAGTATTCTTGCAATCCACACTGAGCTAAGTCACTAGGATGAAAATGAAAGATTTTCCATGCGCACAATCTGTCAAATTTGTATCAAAAATTTGTGAGTCGGCGTTGTTAAAATCTGCTCAACTTTCTAAAGATTCTTCAGAGAGTGCTGGGTTTTGCTTGATGAAAAATCAGTTCACAAAGCAAGTTTTTTCTCGTCACACCGAGCGTAGCGAAGCGAGGTGTCGCCTACATAGCCAATTTGTAAGATAAGATTCGCTATGCAGGTTCGATAGTCAAATTTTAGTCTTAGAAAGATTGGATTCGGATGTTGTGGAATCGGAAAGTTGTCCTTCTCTTGCTCTTGCTCCTGATTGTGACAATACGTTTAGCTGTGAATTACTTGTCTCCTGATATAGTGCATCCAGATGCGATTATGCAGAGTCTCGAACAGGCTCACCGTCTAGTCTTTGGAGTTGGTTTTTTACCATGGGAATTTATTGATGGCGTTCGTAGCTGGTTTTTTCCAGGATTCTTGGCTATTTTCGTTTACCTCGGATCCTTTCTTGGTCCGGGATCTTATGGCTATATATTTCTTTGCGACTTAGTACTCAACCTTTTGTCGCTCTTACCTGTGCTATATGTTTGCAACATGACTTATAGAAAATATGGGCAGCTTCCCGCTCTCCTAGCTAGCGTCATCATGGGTTTAACCTGGGTTGGGGTCTACTTTGCCAATAGAGCTTTGACGGAGTGTGTTGCGACAAATGTGTTTTTTGGAGCTTTGCTTTTTGCCCAAGATAAAGCGCTTATGAGATCTGAAAACAAGCATCATTTTTTAGTTGGTTTTTTGTTAGGCTTAACGTTTTGTTTGCGCATTCAATACGGTCTCGCAGTTGCTCTTAGTTACTATATCTTGTGTTTCTATAAGCAGAAATTTCGGTGGCATTCTGCTCTCGGTTTTGCTTTGGTTGCTTTGATTTTTGGTTTTTCCGACTGGTTCACATGGAAATGGCCATTTCAATCCATGTTACTTTATTTCAAATTTAACGGCCTTGAGGGAAAAGCCGCAAACTGGGGCATTTCACCTTGGTATGGGTATTTACTCGACTACGTCCGGCAATTCACTGTCAGTTTATTGTTGTTTTTGCCTTTAGCTTGGCGCGGACTCAGAATCTCTCCACTTCTTGGCATCGTCTTTCTCTCTGTCCTAGTCCCCCATTGTTTTATTCCCCACAAAGAGTTTCGCTTTGTTCACCTTGCAACCATGTCGTTGCTAGCTCTCAGTGCTTTAGGTGGTGCGCAATTTTTACACTCACCTCGAGGAAGTCGAATAGGTGCAACTAAAACGTTTGCACTGGCCTGTGCGGTTTTGCTTTGTCTTGCCTTGTGTCGTAGTCTTTGGGTACAAGACAACGGCCATCTGCATGCCTTTCGCCACCTTAGTCTTGATAGCGAAATGACTGGCGTTGGCATACAAAAGCATGTTGAGAACACTGGAGGGTATTACTATCTCCATCGCAATGTCCCCATTCTATTTTTGGAAAAATACGATCTAGCATCGAGTCATCTAGGCAATATCAACCGCATCATTGCTCCTCAAACAGCAGAGGTGCGTGTTGATGGCATAGAACTTAGGAAAACGAAGTGTTTTGGTGCGACCTGTATTTATGCAGTAATTTTGAATAGGCTCCGTAGTACGAACAGATAGTCAAATCATAATATAGGTCGTATGAACCAGAACGACATGAAGCCATATGCAAGCTTAGCGAATGCGTTTGACTGCATAGAGGTCAGAGGTCGAGGTTGGGAGATTGCCGACCATAAACGCCCGCTCTAACCCTCCAAGAGGGAAATAAGTTCCAGTTGGATGGGGCAAATGAGTAACCATAAACTGCATATTGCCAATATTTACAGGAGACTGGAAATCGAGGTCCTCCCCCCAAGCTCTGATAATGAAAGCCATTGCAATAGAGTCTAAGTACATGACGCCATCAATTGCTAGCAATGCAAGGTTCGCAGCAGAGACTCGACGGGTTTCCTCGTTATTATTAGAGGGTAATGCATAGAATAAGGAGAAAGTTGCAATGATGTAATCAAAACTGTTCGTGGGCAGGTTAGGCTGCTCAAAATTCATTTGATGCAGGCTAATAGAGGGCGGAAGATCAGGCGCAACAGCTGGCATCATTTGACGGAGAGCGGACTGTAATCCTGGATTTGCTTCGAAGTTCTGAGCGTAATTGAGATACGATCTTGCTGTCTCGACATCGTACTTGCTGACAGAAACGATATCCAAAGCTGCTTGGTCTTGATCTACAACAGTGATGTGATCTCTCCTGAAGAACGGCATAAGCTCATGCAAGATTGGCACTGAGAACGTATCTGGCGTTTGCATCCTATAACCAGGACCGAAAACTGCGACACGTGCGCGCTCTCGGTTTGGGGTTAGACGTTCTGCGAGATCCTGGCTCAGTTGTGGGAAGCGCCATTCAGAAGTAATATGCTTCTGCCCTGGGGGCGTATTCTGTGTCGTTGCAGAAATTACGCAAGAGGCAGGAATCCCTTCTACTTCGCACCGGCAATTATCCTGAACGTCCTGTCTAACAGTCTTTTTCGCTGGTGGCAAGGTCCCGACTTCATCCTTAGGTTGGTTTGGTCTATCTGTATCTTCATCAAGTTTCTTTTGAACTGTTTTTGCAGCAAGTTTCTTAGCAACACTGTTGCTAAACCGATGAATGCTCCATGCCGCGCCGCATACAATGGCAACAGTCGATGTAATTCCAGTGATTAAACCCATAAGGTCTGACTGAGTTTCTTTCTTTTTATTTTCGAGTGTCGTTGTGGGAGTGTCCGCAATAGTCGAAGTACTGATAGTGAACGTAAGGAGGATTGATAAGACATGAGTGTATTTCATTGGACCTCTGAATTTTTATAAATTTGTGAAGTTTCTAGAACAACGCAATGAACAAGTAAATAGCAAATTCATTGCAGATCCTATCAGTTACTCGGAGAGGTTTGTAAAAACGATAAAATTCGCATTAATTTTAAAGCTTTTTGAGGCTCCTCCGGTATTTCGTTAGAATTGTGGAACCTATTGTAGGACACAAGGTCTATCTTAATCATGAGCACCGCCGTCATTACTCATTTCTGTCAAAACGGAAACAAAATTTGCGAACTCCTTAAACTTGCCTCAGAAGCGCTCCTGTAAACTTAAGAAAAAAGGGGACATTTATGCGCTTACTACGTCAATCTTTAGGAATGGTTTTGCTTTTTATGCCTGCATCTCTTTTGGCAATAGAAAAACCTGAAGAACAATTTTGTCCATCCGAAACGCTCATACAGTGGGCACAGGATCCTCAACTGGCTATTTCGACGCTCAGTCGTTGGGTACAAAGCAATGCTCGAAACCTCTTACGACCCTACACCTTTCAGCAATCGCTGCGTGAGTTTGACAGGGAGACTTTTACTGTCACACGCAAAAAGAATTTTTCGTATGAGAACCCCATTCGTTCCGTTGAGAATTTTATGGAGCAGCCCGAGTTGCTCGATGAACTACTCTCTGGTGATTTGCAGTATGCCATATTTAAGAACCGTGGAGAGCAGCTACGATCCGACAAAGACCTTTCGATTCCAATTTACGAGCAAATTTTTTTAGATGTCTTACGTTGCACGGAAGGTTTGCAAATTTTACAAAATGAAGAAATGCTGCTTAATAGCAAGAGCTTTCATGCCAACCCCAAAGGATTTGTGTTGGAAATTTTCCGTGTGATGCAATCTACTTTTGACAGCAATGGTCTTGATCTAACACGCACAAAACAACTGCAACTTATTCATGAGGCTCTGGCAAGTCGCACCCAAACATTCTCTGTCGAAGCGATAGAGTATATTTTGGAAAATCTTGCACATCCTGAGAAAAAATCAAGCCTAGCGATTCGAGGCAAAAAAATTGGACACACTATACGGATAGTGGAACAAGCGGTAGAAGCGACTACACGCATTGAATTTGAGCTTTTTAACGTGGAGGATCCCTCGGAGATTTTTCACTCCCCTATTAGTGTCGAACGCACTTTGAAATTTGATATTCACAATCACGATTTTGACTACAAGGACGAACAATTCACAGTATACAAAGGTAGACTGTTGTAGCCTCGACTACGAGATCGACTCTAATTCATCTCAAGTCTATGTCTGCGGATGGTGCCTTATTCCTATTAGAGGAAATCCGTAACATATAAGAAATCGCAATTTTTCCTTTGATATTGTATCTTACTCAATTTCGATAATAGAAACTATCCCGCAGGAGATATCCTAAAACAGCAAAAAGTTCATGGAATTTGCATCGAACCTAAGGATTACCCGTCATATGTACACCAACTCACATAGAGAAGCGATCGCAAGGGTCCTAGCCTACATCGATGGTCACCGTGATCAGGAACTCGATCTTGATAGCATCGCAAAAGTAGCGCGTGTATCGAAGTTTCATTTTCACCGGGTGTTTAAAGAGTACATGCGCATTTCGCTCGGTCAGTATATCAAGCTGAAACGCCTAGAGTCGGGAATGTGGAAACTGATTCATACCGAAAATAACACCTTAGAAATTGCCTTGGATGCCGGATACGAGAATCATTCTGCGTTTACCCGAGCCTTCAAGAAAGAAATGGGATGTTCTCCCCAAGAGTTTAAAGAGCGCTTTAATGAGGACAAGAGGTTAGCGATAAGTAAGTTGCAGAACAATCCGCCTGTGTTTTTGGAGATTGGAAACAGAACGACAACGGAAATTTTTTATGTGCGAAAACAAGGAAGCTATTTTCAGGCAGCAATTGCTGCTTGGAACGATCTCATTGCGGACTTGAAAGCAAGCGAAATAAATACTGGCAACCAGACGTATTATGCCATTTCTCAGGATGATCCTAATGCTGAGGACCATGAAAAAGATGATCTGCGGTTCGATGTGGGGGTTGAAGCGTCAACTGAGATCCTGCAAAAGAAAAGCCGCCTTGCAGCAAAGAGGGGGATTATCTCAGGCGGAAAGTTTGCGGTCTTCTTACACAAAGGGGCCTTGGATCGGCTCTCCGATGGCTACTATTTTATTTACGGAAAATGGATTCACGACAATAAAGTGCGGCTAAGAGATGAAAGGCCGTTCGTAAAGTACCGAAATCCTTTGTATAGTAAGATGGGCAACCAAGATAGGGAAGCAGAAATTTATATTCCGATCGAATAAATAGCAAGATCAGCACAGCAGTGACAAAAACCCACATGATATACAACTCCTGTCAACCAACAAAAAACAGGAGGCATACAATGCTGATTTTAAAGCATACAATCGAGACAACAGCGTCACCAGCTCAGATCTGGCGAGTCTGGGAGGACGTTGAAACCTGGAAAGATTGGGATCATGAAATTGAGTTTAGCCAAATCGACGGACCTTTCGAATCAGGTACGCGCGGTCAACTTAAGATGCTGCGGAGTCCGATTCTTAAAACACAAATAAAACAATGCAAGCCTTTGCGGTCGTATGTTTTCGAAGCTAAGCTTTTCCTTGCTAAGTCGGTGAGCACGAGCATTATTGATCAACGAGGTAGCAAGATATATGTCACTTTTATAAACGAGATTCGTGGACCTTTGGCTTTTCTATATATACTTCTCATCGGACGTTCTATCAAAGATAAAACCCCAAAAGAAATGAAGGAGATGCTTAAAAAAGCGTGTGTTACGCGTGTTGAAACATGATTGGAGTTTCAGGTTATACCGCCTCTCTTCGAGTACAAAAAGAATTTCAAGGTCAACACGGTGAGAAGACCCTTAATCCTCGAGTCTCCAAACTTCGGATAAGCCGGTTATGCAATAAGCATAAGTTCCCCGGAAACCCCCTACCTCTTTAGGATTAGCTGTTGGTTCACTTTTTCCAAATCTTCAAAGAACGTCGGATAGGTCTTTGCTACGCATGTGGGATCTTCGAGTCTGATTTGGGGTATGCGTTGTGCAAGTATCCCAAAGGCCATAGCGATACGATGATCATCGTAGGTATGAATAAAAATCTCGTCGGTCGGAGTCGGAAACACCTCGAGAGGATCGATGCGCAAACCGTCTGCAAACTCTTCGACGCTTGCTCCCAACTTTCGCAATTCCTTACAAAGTGCAGAAATGCGATCACACTCTTTAAAGCGCATATGATGCACATGCCGTATGTGTGTAGGACTTTCTGCAAAGAGCGCAACGATCGCAAGGGTTGGGACCACATCGCTCATATCTCGCATGTCGACATCGATTCCCCTAAGCTTTGAGGGGCCTTGCACAATAACATCATTGTTTTCAGACCAGATGGCGCAACCCATACTCTCAAGCAAAAATACAAAGCCATAGTCGCTTTGCAGAGGCTCAGCAAGCAAGCCTTGTACACGTATAGTCCAAGCTCTAATCGCAGCTAGTGCAAAAAAATAAGAAGCAGATGATGCGTCTGCAGAAATCAAAAAGTCACGTGCCTCATAGGTCTGTGAGCCCGGAATATTGTAAGTACTGTCCTCTATTTTTTGGGTTTGTACCCCAAAGATCTCCATGAGTGCGGTCGTCATAGTGACATACGATGCGCTTACAGCCTCTCCCTGCACGTGCACGGTTGCTCCATCTTGTAGCATCGGTGCAAGCATGAGCAGTGCGCTCGTAAACTGAGAGCTTCGATCCCCTGAGATAGTGATGGATCCACCACGAAGTCCACTTTGTGCATGAATACGTAGGGGCAAATAACCCTCTCTGTCCATACACTCGATTCTAGCTCCCCAAGCACGTAAGGCTGCTAGAAGCTCAGACATCGGTCGCTCTTGCATACGAGGGTTTCCACGCAAAACATAGCATCCTTGGCCCATCAACAGCGCTGCTGTTAGAAAGCGTGCACAGGTCCCAGAATTACCGATGTAGAGTTCTTCATCGCTTGTAGCAAAGCGACCACCGCACCCATCTATTTGCAATATCTCAGGAGTTTCCCCAACCTCGATCTTTGCTCCTAATTGTCGACAAATCTTGATCATCCATTGCGTATCTTCCGAATGCAAGACACCCCTGAGATAGGATCGACCCTTAGCAAGACTTGCAATCAACAGAGCTCTATTTGTGATGCTTTTGGACCCAGGAACTTTGATTTTCATATTATTCATCAGTAGAAGTTGTGGTGAAAGGATCATAAGTAGCTTGGTATTCTAATTCGCAAGCAAATACTAGCATTCTGGGATGTTGACAGCGAGGCCACCTCTAGAGGTCTCTTTGTACTTGGTTTTCATGTCGGCACCAGTCTGCATCATGGTTTTCATAACAGCGTCGAGAGAAACATAGTGCGTACCATCTCCTGACATTGCGATACGAGCAGCGTTGATTGCCTTGACGGCTCCCATCGCATTGCGCTCTATGCACGGAATCTGTACAAGTCCACCGATGGGATCGCAGGTAAGTCCGAGGTTATGTTCCATACCAATTTCTGCAGCATACTCGACCTGCTCATTGCTAGCCCCCAAAGCTGCTGCAAGGCCCCCTGCGGCCATCGAACACGCAACCCCCACCTCACCCTGGCAACCCACCTCGGCACCCGAAATCGAAGCGTTTTTGGCGTAGAGAATGCCAATAGCTCCTGAAGTGAGTAAGAAGCGTCGCACACCCTCCTGATCACCCTTGCAGAAATGCAGGTAGTATTTGATCAGAGCTGGCATAATTCCGGCAGCTCCGTTGGTGGGTGCGGTTACAATTTTAGAACCACTCGCGTTTTCTTCATTGACTGCCAATGCATATAAATTAACCCAGTCCAAAGCTGCGAGATGATCATCGGATCTCTGTGCTTTCTTAGATAGCTCTTGAAATAGGCGTTGGCCTCGACGACGAACTTTGAGTTTTCCAGGAAGGGTGCCTCCACGTTGGCAACCACGTTGAATGCACTCGTCCATCATGCGCCAAATAAAATCGAGTCGTGCATAGACTTCTTTTTCAGGACGTGAAATGCACTCATTAGCAAGCATCATCTCGTGGACACTCAGTTTGTTTTCTCGACCCATGCGGAGTAAATCTTCGCCTGTACTGAAGTCAAAGGGGATCGGTCGCGCTTCGCTGCTGTCGATGACAGTATCCATTTCTTGTTCGTTACGGACGTGTCCACCACCAATGGAGTAGTAGATCTCGCTACATACTTGCTGGTTGCGATCATCAAATGCACGGAAAATCATACCATTGGCATGCAGAGGCAAGACCTTGCGACGCAGGAAAACTAAATCTTCTTTGGGATGAAAAGAGATGCGCTTCTTCTGAAAAAGATGAAGCGCTTGGTCATGCTGAATAGCCTCAATTCGAGAATCCATTGTGGTCGGATCTATGGTCTCAGGCAACTCACCTTCAAGTCCAAGCATCACAGCTTTGTCCGTACAGTGACCAATTCCAGTCAATGCAAGAGATCCGTAAAGTTCGACTTTGATTTTTTCGATGCTATCGAGGAGTCCTTTCTCAAAAACTAAGTTGAGAAAGCGATGACTCGCAATCATCGGTCCCATCGTATGGGAGCTGGAGGGACCGATACCTACTTTGAAAATATCTAAAACACTCAGACTCATCAGAGACTCTCCACTGGAACTATCAAAGACGTAGATCGGTTATCCATGAAGCTAACACGAGGGAAAATAATCTCTCAAATCAAAAGGGTCTATAATTTTGTCTAAGACTTTAATATTGCTGTTTTATTTAATCTGTCTGGCAAGCTTTTTGAGCAGAAAATCACTTAATAGAATGCAAAAAACTCCGATAGATGGAATGACTCAGAGGACTTAGAGGGTAGGGTGTGGTAATGCAAGATTTGAATAGACTTTTTCTTATTTCGACACTGCTGGTTGTCGTCGCTTGTAATAATGCGACTAGTTCCACATCTCCTAATGCTAGGAATCCAAACGATGCTGCTCTAGCAGAGTCTGGTCGCTATGCGGTCGATACCAACAGCAGTATATCCGATCTGACTAAAGATGATGCAAAAATTGCCGCTGAAGTTCAGAGGAAGCAAGAGCTAGCAAGCAGACTCACCAAAAACCAAACGAAGACGACAGAAAAGGTGCGTCTCGACCAGTTTTATAAGTGCAAGACACGCCTTGCTCATTCTTACATTGTTCTCGACAGTGAGGATGCAGAGAGTACGAGCTTGCATCTTGCAGAACGACTCAAAGGTACGGTGCTAACGATCAGCACAAACATTCGCTCGACCAAACTCGGAGCCTATGAGGCTTATTCTGTAGTCAAAGATAAGAGTCAGCGCCTCTTTGTTTTCTTTCAATCCGAAAGCGATCGCTTCGTATATTACTCTTTCATGGATGGGACCAAGCCATGGCTTGGTCCGGTCAAACTTACGGGCAAAATAGTAGGCTTGCCATCAGCAACATATAACGCAACCACACAGGCCATTGAGCTTAAGGTTTTAGGTCTTGATGATATGAAACTTTACACGTACACCCAAGACGGAGACACATTTAAAAGCTCTGGAACTCCTTCGGCATCGTCGCAAGTAGCTTTCGATAAACTGCAAAAAAGCAATGGATCCGCAATGGAACTAGATGGCATCACAATGAATAGCATCCCAGAAGCAGCAGAGCCAACTTCTATCCCTGGAGTTGTAATGGGACGTATTCTACAAGCAGCAGTCACTTTTGGTTCGTCGGAAGTTGCTCGAGCGACTTACCACGAAGAAGAACTAGAAACCACAAAGCTCTTCCAAAGCATTCAAAGCATGGTCTGCCAATGATCAAAAACCTCGTCTTTGATTTTGATGGCACAATCGTCGACTCCGGTGAAACGATCTACAATGGTCTCGTCGAAACACTGCGTATAGACGTACCGGCGTTTGAGGAGTTGCGCAAATATCCAGCTCATACTCTGCTTAGTGCTCTTGATTTGAAAGCACTCAATGTGCCCAAGTTGCTGATGCAAGTGCGAGCCGAATACAAACGCTTTCTACCACAGCTTTCTCCTTGCGATGGTATTGCAGATACCATCCGTTCTTTAAACACTCAAGGTGCTCGTCTATTCTTATGCACATCAAACTCTACAGAGAATGTAGAACAATTTCTTAGAATCCACGACCTCGACCAAATCTTCGAAACCGTTGTAGGAACTATGGCTGTTTTTGGAAAGTCTCGAGGTATCAAAAAGACCCTAAAAAATTTTAAACTGGCACCGCACGAGACCGTCTATGTCGGAGACGAAACCCGTGATATTCAAGCAGCACGAAAAGCGGGTATCCGTTGTGTTTCCGTCACCTGGGGCTTCAATCATCGATCTATTCTGCAAGAATACAAACCCGACTTCCTCGTAGACCAAGCAAAAGAACTTCTACAGCTCCTTCATCTTTGAACATTGACTTCAGACTGAAGCTATCTGAGCCGATAAAGGATCAGGATGGAGGTTCTTATGGCGCAACCCAAGAAAAAAACAGAAAAGACAGAAAAAGAAAAGATTCAACCCTTCATCTGCACCGCACTTCGAAGGTCTGGTGTTCAAGTCTAAGCATTCACCAGGATTTGCAGACTCCTCAATCATACGCTGTCGCAAATCAACAGCCCGCCTAGGTTCTTTCTAAGCTATGGAATCTTACCTAGAGAAACAGTGGCGCCATTCCACACACAGGTGGTTGAGCCAGCAACGTCGTTGAGTATTTCCCCACCCGTGGACTGCTTGCATGATCCATTTGTATTGAGTGGGCCTGCAGGATTGTCAGCTTCTGTAAGCACACCTGGGTTGTCTGCAACGTTTATAGTGACCTGACGGTCCGTCAGAAAAACGATCGATTTGATTTGGTTGTTTCCTAGGTCTGCAATTTCCAGATTTTTACAGGGTCCCAATGCACTGATGTCTATCAACTTATTATTAGATGCATAGATAGATTTTAGACCATTTGCAGCGGAAATACCCGCTAGAGAAGTGAGTTGGTTGTTGCTCACATCTAAGGTGACGAGGTTTGTCATCAGTCGCAGGTAGCTCAGATCACTTGTAAGGCTGTTGTTCGCAAGATTCAGTGTCTGTAGCTTTGTCATCATCAGGAGTGGGGCAATGTCTGTTAAATTCTGCCCGTGCAAATCCAAAGATGTCAAACTGGTAAGTATCTTAATCACGTCTGCGTTTTGACAATTGCTAGGATCGACATTGTTATTGGTTTTGAGATAATTCATCAGTGCTTTTACGGTCAAATTATCGCTTGTTCCACAAAAATCATAACCACAAATGTCACCCGCTTTACGGTTGCCCATAATCGAACAATCTTTGGTCCCGTAAGTACCATACTCAACCGAGGGGTCACTGCTGCCAGTCGTATCTTCTTGAGTTGTATCTGTGGAGCTTGTTGATGACTGTGACGAATACGAATCTCTCACCCTCGACAGCTCAGCATTTGATTCCAATCCAGAACGGCTTACTCCACTGCCTCCATCACAAGCAAGAACAGTCCCCAAGTTCAAAAATATTAGAAAGGCTCTAATTTTCATCCTACACCTTTGAAATTAAGGTCCTGTCGCTCTCTTTTCGGCTTTTGGTAAAAAATCTTAAAAATCTGCAAAGATATTTCTTATTTTCCTGTAATACCAGCTTCTTGTTGTAATCTCTCATTTACAATTTTGAGCTGCTTTTCGATAGCATCCAGTTGCTTTTTAAGAAATTGTGCGGTCTTATCGTAGTCTTGACGAGCTGGACAAGCCGATGAAGTTTGTATCTGTTTAGGATCGACTTCTAATGTTTTATGAATCATCTGCATGATAAAACTTGGCTCAAGTTCAAGCATAGAAGGCGTCTTCTTTGCGATAATGTAAGCATTTACGAATTCACGCAAGCCCTTGGGGTTTAGATGAATTGGCGCATCCATAGAAAAAGTCGGCCTATAGAGCAAAACACTTTGGGGTGGGAGAGGTGCTTTGTCTGGACTGATTGGATAGGCCATTGTGAGATCGTTGGATGCATTATCTGTTTTTGTGGGAACTGCACTTAGGTTCTTTGGAATCCTCGTCAAATGAAAGGCCGCTTGAATCAAGCTTTCATCTAAAACATTTACAGCATAGCTCAGATCACCATGGTCGTCTGCTCGCGTACAGGATGCATCACTTTTGCTTTCCTGTCGGTACTTATACAAGGCTTTGCTTATGTCTACAGCAAGTTCGTCAAGTTTAGAAAACCACTGCTCTTGCAAATAAGTATAGCCCCAGAGTAGTGTCTTGGAATGGATCTCCTGGGTATGTTCCATCTCAGTATAGGGTCCACAGGATAATGATTTACTAGTGGGTATGCATGCGCGTAGTTTTATAGCATAGTGGCCTTGTGGAAGACTCAGCATACTAAGAGGAGCCGCATAAACTCTCTTTTTCTGTGGGCCAAAGGTATCCTCTGAGTGATCGCACAGATCACGTAGATTTTCGCATACTGCACTTTCGTCGGGTGGACAGTAGGGGGATGTTTGCAGGCAGACAGGTTCTACTGTTTGTGAACCCATGGGAAAAACCTCGTACTCGATCAACTCAGCTCTACTATCGAAACTAAAACTCAGTTCAGGATGTTTTTGCACGGAATGAATTTCGGCACGTTTTATGTCTAAGAGATGACCCTCAACTTGATTTTCTGTATGTGTGAATAGATGAAGACGTGTCGGCTTTGTAACAATAACCGGAGAGACCTCTTTTTTTGAGGAGGATGTGCACGCTTGGATAAAGCTGCTGATCATGATGATTTGAACAAGAATTTCCCTAAGCACTTAGCCACTCTCTATGAAAGGACATTGGTCCATCGGCAAGTTTAGGGAAAAAATGAGGAAAAATCGGGGATCATTCGCCTAAATAGGCAAAAGCCCTAGATTATACGAGTTCGATAAGTTTGCGATCGCGAATTCTCCACACACGATCACCATAGCGTTCCCATTCATGAGCATTGTGGGAGATCAAAACGATGGTGTAACGATCGCGTAGATTGTGCAGCAAACTCAAAATTTTGTCGGCAGATTCACTATCTAAAGAGGCAGTTGGCTCGTCAAGAAAGAGAAAGCTCGGGTCCATAACAAGTGCTCGCGCAAGGCATAGACGTTGCTGCTGACCAATGGATAAACTCGTGGCAGCTTTGTCGAGATTGTCTTTCAACTCATCCCATAGGCCAACTTCTATCAGCTGTGTTTTCATGATAGTTTCGCAGCTTGCCTTCGACATTTTTTTTACAAGTCGCAACGGCAGACTAAAATTTCTGCGTATGCTCCCGGGCAAAAGGTGTGGGACCTGAAAGACCATAGCGACTTTAGCTCGCAGAGCTGCTAGAGGATAGTGACAGGTTGGGTACACATCAACCCACTTTTGGTCGATCAAAAGGCGCAGAGAGCCATCTGCAACTAAAGATGGAAAATTCTCACTCAAACGGTTGAACAGATAGAAAAGTGAAGTCTTTCCGTTTCCCGAAGATCCACACAAAAAATTGAGTTCACCAGAACGAAAATGGCACGAAGCATCTTCGAGTATAAGTTTTGAACCATACCTGAGGCTGAGGTTCGAGATAACAGCAGTAAGTCTATGATCACTTAGCATGGGGTTTTCCTGAGACACATCGCTCACCAATATAGGATAATAGGAAGGTTAGACTCACAAGTACCAAACTCGTTGCAAAGATGACAAGCTGGTCATGTACTCCCCGGTATTCAGAAATGCCATAGAGTACTTGCACAGAGAGACTAGAGAACGGATCTAGTAAGCCATTGGGCCATACTGCATCTGCAACCGCACCGGTTAGCATGATGATCGCAGTGTCCTCCGCAGCTCTTACGGTTGCAAGGAAAATTCCCCGACCAATTCCCCGACGAGCTTTCGGTAAAATAAGGAAAATTGCATTTTGCAATGGGCTAAAACCCAAGGCCAACCCTGTTAAATTTAGGCTTTTAGAAACCAGTAACAAGGAGTTTTCAGTCGCACGGATTAGGACTGGTAAAATTAGTAAACATAGAGACAGAGCTGCTAGGAGCAGGCAGGGTCGAGCTGCTAGCCCCCATTTTTGTCGTATCCACAGCATTGTGCAGTAGCCAGCAAATCCCAAGACAATCGATGGAGTGCTCGCAAGCAATTGAATAACAAAGTGCATAATTCGTTTGCTATGAGGACTTGCAAAAAAACTCAACCATATACCAATAGCAATGCCTAAGGGGGCCGCAAAAAATACAGCAAGACTTATGACACTTAGAGTTCCAATGACAGCAGGAAATATACGTTGAACTAAAAAGAAGCGATGCAAAAGCAAAGGTAGTGGATATGCTGTGATCATAGATGTGGGATCGGACAACAGGATATAAAAGGCACGTAGACCATTCGAAAATAACAAATATAAGAAAGAAGTGCTGACGATCAAAAAGAGCAAGGCGCTAGTCCAAGCCAACAACTTGGCATTTTTTTCGAGAAAATCCATCCCTAGACCTTTCTCTCTATAAACCAAGTGCTCAGGAGATTGGTCCCTACTGTACAGCAGAGCAATATTGCTACTACGACATATAAGGAATCAAAGACCCGAGAAAAAGCATCCGTAGAAGCAACCAAAGCAATATGAGCCGTCAATGCACGTGTTGGAGAAAATAGTGAACTTGGTACATGGGGCGAATTACCAGAAACCAACAGAGCAATCATGGTATCTCCCAAAGAACGACCAAAGCTCATAGCGATACCGGCAAGTAGAGCCTTGCGTGATTCCGGAAGAATTACCCAGATGAGTTTTTGCCAGGAACTAAAACCCAAAAGTTCTGCAGAATATCCAACTTTTTCGTCCGCTGCACCAAATGCAGAAAGACAGAGTTTTGTTTGGAAGGGAACAAGAAAAAAGCCTAGCACTACAACCGTTGCAACTAATGAGTACCCACTCGCTTGCGAATATGAACGTACCATAGGTACTACATACAGAACTCCTGCTAACCCAAAAAGAATAGCAGGCACTGAAGCCATGGCACGCACTAAAAAAGAGAGAAGGCGACACAAAATCTGTGGACCTAAGCTATGCAAGAATAGCGAAAGCCCTAAGGACCATACAAAGGCCAATGATGTCGTGAGACTTGCAATACAGAGTGAGCTCACCATCATAGGTAAAATTCCAAACTGCTTATTGCTAGGATCCCACTCCCAACTCAAAAATGGAGTGATATCATCCATCAGGAGTTCAAAGAATGGAGTGAGTAGCATGCTCCATAGAATAAGTGTGCAGCCAAGAAAGATTCCCACAGGTACAAAGAAGGTGAGTTTTGCAATCTGCTGCAAACGCATCGATTAGGTGTTCCTTGTGGGAGCAGAGGATTTAGGAAGCGGATGATGTGTGGGCAGTAAGCCCCACTTTCTAAGCAGAACCGCACTGTTTTTATCCTGAAGTTTGCGTATAAATTGCTTGACCAAGAGCGGAGGGTTTCTTTGGGTGCTGAGATAGAGTGTACGGACTAACGGATAACGACGAGACTCTATAGTCTTGAGATTTGCGGCATGACCGTTCACACGCAGTGCTTTAACCGAGCTGTCCAAATAAGAAAGACTGATAAAACCAATCCCATTGGGGTCATTTGCAATCGCCATCTTCATCGCTCCCTGCGAGTTCGTAAAAAGCGCAGAGTGATGCAATCGCTTTTCTTTCAGGATACGACGAAGCACAAAGTCTTGGCTCCCACTCGACTCATCCCTCACATAAACGTGAATGGGGGATGCTCCTTTATTGGATGAAGCTCCCTTCTGCCAATTGAGCTGCTCACCCGCAAAGATACGTTGAGCTTCGCTTATACTCAGATTGCTTAGAGGATTTTGGGGATGTACCACTAAAACAATTGCATCATTGGCGAACGGGTTGGAGACAAGGTCAAAGCGTTTTTTTTCTTCGGAAGAAAGTGGACGACCCGTACTTGCTATATCGATGAGGCCAGAGCCCAGTTTTTGCACACCTACGCCGGACCCACCTCCTGCTATAAAAATATTCAACTGAGGGCTTTGGCTCCGCAATTGATCAGCCATCGCTTTAAAGAAAGGAATAGGTGCAGTACCGCCCGCAATTTTTAGGGTACCTGTCAGACTTTTTTGTGCAAAGCCCAATTCCGTACCAAAAAAAAGAATCGCAAAGACGCAGGTACTCCACAAAACTGAGCATTTGTTTTTTAACATATTGAATCTACTGTTTTTTGTTATATGGAGATTCATTCATAAGCTGGGCCGATATTTCTACAACGAAGAGGTTTTCCTTCTTCGAATGCCTGCAATTATAGGCATGGCCGACAAACATACAAGGCAGATCCTCCATTCTCTGCTAAAAGATTTTGCGCTTGAAATTGGACAAGCTAAACTAAAGGTTGGGGTCTAGCATGGACCCCACGCATGCTGAGATTTACTTTTTTAACTCAGCTTGCTAGAACCTGAAGACTTTATTTTTGAACTAACGTTATTCAATGATCGAGAGGATCACAGATGAAAAAGTCGTATATTGTTGGTGGAATCTTGGGACTAGCTGTTGTTGTTGGTCTCGGTGTATTCATGAAGAAGAAGTCTTCAGAACCAAATTTGAGCGAAGATAGTGCGATCGTTGATGCGGATAGCGCACATGGGACTACACCTTCAAGCTCCCCAAAAACAGAAGATAGCGTATCAGGTTCGCAGCAATCTAAGGCAGCATCGACCGTTGCACCAGTGGCTTCCTCTGATGATCCTAAAATGAAAAAAATCGACAACTTCCTGGTTCATTCACAGATTCTCAATGAGTTCAAGGCAATGGATGAGCTCCTTGAATCCCAACTTGAACAAATCCAAGATGCTGCACAATTAAGTGCCAGTGACCAAGAAGAGCTCGAACAACTCAAAAAAATCGTAAGCAGCGAACGACTTCTCGCAAACTACAAAAACGCCATGCATCAAAATATGAGTGAGGACGAACTCAATCAACTCAATGAAACCTACCAAGATCCTGCAGTGGCTCAGGTTAAAGATGCTCAGGTCTACAATCAGACTCCAGCTGGTCAAAAAGAACTGATGGAATATTTCAAAACCTTCAAAATGGATAGCTTGTCAGCCGACAGAGTGGCTGCTTTGGAAGCTGCAGATGGTGCTCTAGGAACCCAAAAACAAACCATGAAAATGCTGGAAAGCATGGCTTCTATGGGACCAAATGGCAACTCAAAAGATAGCAAAGCAATGTTTGCAACGATGGAAAAAACCATCAAGCAAGCCAGCGTGATGCAACTTTCTAAAACCTTTAAGGATAAGAGTGTAGAAGACATTAAAGCCTACACCCAAAAAGTGTCCAACCCAGCCTTCCAAAAAGAAGTCAACATCAAGGGCGATACCATGATTGGGGCTGTTAAAGAAGTTTCTACGCATGTCCAAGAAAGCCAAAAGCGTCACCAAGAATCCAAAGGCGACCATCACAAAGACGATGCCGACAAAAAATAGGCCTCTGCTC
>CAZWOL010000049.1:0-22018 GCA_964635325.1 uncultured Pseudobdellovibrionaceae bacterium | reverse complement strand
ATAGTTTGCGTGAGGACTTGCAGGTTGATCACAAGACGGTTGAAAGATGGTTGTCTATTCTCGAAAATCTTTATATTTGTTTTCGAATTTTACCTTATGGCGCACCCAAGATACGTGCTGTTAAAAAAGAGAAAAAGTTATATCTCTGGGATTGGTCGTCTATTGAAAGCCCCGGAGCAAAATTTGAAAATCTTATTGCATCTCAGTTGCTCAAGTACTGTCATTATATCGAAGATATAGAAGGCTATGGAATGGAGCTGCGTTTTATACGAGATACGGATAAGCGTGAAGTCGATTTTGTAGTGCTTCGTGATAAAAAGCCGATTTTTGCAGTGGAATGCAAAACCGGTGAGCAACAAATCCAACCTGCTATTCGCTATTTTGCGGAACGCACGTCTATTCCTTTCTTTTATCAAGTTCACCTCGGAACAAAAGACTTCCAAATAGACAATGTTAGAGTTCTGCCTTTTACTAAATTTGTGACGGAGCTAGGTCTGCCCTAGCCCTGCGTCTCTCACCAACCGTGCTGCTGCTTGGACCCACACATCACTTGCATTCAGACACGGTACAAAAATCAGTTCCTCTCCCCCCAACTCTTTCCATGATGTTCGAGCCCGAATTTGAATCTCTTCCAGTGTTTCTAAGCAGTCTGCAACGAACGAGGGGCACACGACACCAATGCGTCTAAAACCCTTCTTCCTTAGCTCAGGAAGCACGTGGTCAAAGTAGGGTTTGATCCACGGTTTTGAACCTAGACGAGACTGAAAGCCAACCGAATATTCATCATTCGACAGGCCTAGGGCTTGCGCAAGCAGACGTGCGGTTTGGAAAGCCTGAGCACGGTAGCAGGATGTGTTTGTTGTGGTGCAAGTATTTTGCAGGCATGAGCGTTTGCATCCGCTTTGTTCCACATGGTCTTCTGGCAAACCATGAAAGCTCATCACAAGGTGCTCCCATGGTTTTATGGATGTGCCTGTATCTTGTTGCATTGTTTCAGCATGCTTAGGAGTGCCCATAACTTCACGAGCTCTTGCATGAACCTGCTGAACAAAAGCATCTATAAAACCATGGTCTGCAAAAAATGGGGCAATAGTACGAACAGTCGGAACATTCCAATGCAGGCCCATCACTCGCATCGCTTCGGCTAGTGCGCTTGCTGTTGAGGATGCTGCATACTGTGGAAAAAGTGGAAAGAGCACACACTCGGAGACATCTTTGAGCTGCTCCCAAACGCTTTCTAGTGATGGCTCACCATAACGCATCCCACATACGACTTTGTAGCGAGGGCCCAGTGCCGCTTGCAAGCCCTCACCAAGACGAAAATGATGGGTGCGTAATGGAGAGCCTTCTTTTGTCCAAATCTGTCTATACGCGTGTGCCGAGCGTGCTGAACGTAGAGGTAAGATCACGAGTTGCAACAAAAGAAAACGAGCGAGGGGAGACATGTTTAGAACCCGTCGATCGCTCAGAAATTGCTGAAGGTAGCGTCGCACACCAAGGTAGGTCGGATGCGAAGGCGTACCTGTATTAATGAGAAGAACACCTATGGTTTTTTCAGTCGTCAATTTAGGAGAACTCACGGTTTAGCCAATTCTTAAGTTCAACAAAGAGTTTCTCGGGATTTTTAGCTGCCAGCATATCTTGGTGTCCAGTGTTTTTTAGAATTGTAAACGTTTTGTCAACAGACTGAACGCGATCAAAACCATATCGTTGTATGGTCTGTGGATGTGTGATCTGATCTAACTCGCCCTGTATAAATAAAATGGGGGTGTGAATGTGCCTAAGATCCTCGCAAAAATTATGGAGTGCTGCATGTGCAGCTTTTTTATTCGATGGCGCTCGACCTCGCTTCGCTGTATTCGAAACGAGAGGACGAGCATTTGGGTGCAGTCCAAGTACAGTTCGAAAGAGCTCCATGCTCTCATCGCTTGAGCCTTCACTCATTGCAAGACGCAGAGCTTCCATATCCGCATTTGCAAAATGAAAGCTAGGCATAAGTCCAATCGCTTCGAGGCATTTCAGCATGCCTAGTGTTACTGCAGATACTGGCCAATGCCGTGTTGCAGAGAGCTTGCTCGTGGGGAGGCGTTGCTCCCAGGGGATTTTCGCTAATGAAGGTAGCTGCGCTGCTGTATAACTTAGAAGCGGATAGATCCACGTTTTGAATGCCGTTGGATCTGGAAACAAACTGCGCTTAGGCCACTGCAGTTGGAAAAGACCCGCAAGGCTTACAAAAGAACGGACTTTGTTCGCATTTTGCTCAGCATCTTTGGCATCTGGCATCCACTCACCCTTAGGATTTTTGCGGTAGCCCATCAAATATGCCAGTAGAACAGTGACACCAAAACTATGTCCAATATAGTGAATGTCTTGGTACTGCGCAGCAAGCTGTCGATGTAGATTGGGTAAATGTTCGCAGACCATTTCGCTAAAAGAAGCATCTTGGGGAATTTTGTGCGCCGGCCATTTCTCTTTGAGTACAAAACTCAAGACGTAGACATCAAATCCTTCTTGCGCTATTCTTTTAGCGAGCGAGTATCCTTTCTTTTCGATCTGATACCAGTACCCATTTTCAATAAATGCTGTCGTCATCACAACAGCACGTTTTATAGATGATTGGGAGCTGTATGTATCGACTCGCAAATCACGATAGGATCCGGGGTAAGTAAGTTGTGATCTTTTTATGGTTAGAGTCTTCACGCTTGCATCCTCCTGATCACACTATAGAGGAGAGACTTTCTGATGGCACCAATGATTTTTCTAGTGGCTTTGGTCGCATTCATATTGTTCAATACCATAAAAATTTTGAATGAATATGAACGCGCTGTTATTTTTCGGCTCGGTCGCTATACCGGAATTCGAGGGCCTGGCTTGATCATTCTTATCCCCCTATTGGAAAAAATGCAGAGGGTGGATCTGCGTACCGTGACAATGGATGTCCCATCACAGGATATTATCAGCAGTGACAACGTCACCTTGAAAGTTAACGGTGTTGTGTACTTTCGCGTCGACAAACCCGATCGTAGCGTGATTGCTGTCGAAGACTATCTGCATGCCACTGGACAAATTGCACAGACAACTCTGCGCTCTGTGATCGGCCAGTTTGAACTCAACGAGATTCTCTCCAATCGTGACAAAATCAACGCTAAGTTGCAGATGATTCTTGATGAACATACCGAACCATGGGGAATCAAAGTCTCTGCTGTCGAAGTCAAAGCGATCGATTTACCAATTGAAATGCAACGAGCGATGGCAAAGCAAGCTCAGGCAGAGCGAGACAAGAAAGCTAAGGTCATCTCCGCAGAAGGTGAACTCGAAGCATCAAAGAAACTTGCAGAGGCGGCACGTGTTATCGATGCTGAGAAGAGCGCTATTATCTTGCGCTACCTCGATACGATGAAAGAAATTTCGACGGGTGAAGGTAAGACAACAACGTTCTTTCCGCTACCTATGGATTTTCTGACAAAAGCTCTAAAAGGCTAGCTTAGCGAAAGCGGAGCGGAGAGAAGACCTCTTCCGGAACATCTGCATGAACCTGACCGCTTAGAGCCATCTGTGCTGCGACATAACCTGCCTGTGTGCAAAAACTTCCTCCATAGCCTTGAAATGCTGCAGCAACGACGATGTCTTGGTGCTTAGGGTGTTCTGGGCTATGGTAAAAACCAATGAGTGGAGTTCTATCTTTTGTAAAACCCATGGGACCTATCCAAAAGCGACTGGCAGGTTGTCCAACGGTATCTGGAAAACGTTCGTCCATAAAGTCTTTCATCAGACGAAAGTGCGGTTCTATACGCGCAACTTTGTCTTGGTCTGGAATGCTCTCATCAAAATCCAAACCATAGTGCAGCATTCCGCGTGCCACTTGTCCGTCGTGATACTGCTTGGATTTCGGAAAATGATAGTAGATGTCTCCTGCATGTTCAGTGATGGTCATTCCACGGGTGCGATCTTCGACATGCTCTAAGTTGATAATCATCGACTCATGAGTTTTGATTTCGGAAAGATCTGCAAGCAACTTAGGCGTTGCGCTATTCGTAGCGACAATCACTTTTGCGGCTTTCAATGGTCCCTTTGATGTTTGTATGAGCACGCCACCAGCATTGAGCTCTTTGATCTTCAGAACTTTAACCCGAGTGTATAGTTGCACTCCCTTGCTAAGTGAACGAGACAGAAGTTCAGTCACAAACTTGTAGGGGTGGTAGTTCCCATTCTTCGGAACAAAACGTCCTTCAAAAGGTGTGTCTATGAATAGATGCTGACGTATAAACTCCGGTGACCAAAGTTCCAAACCTGCGTCGATACCCATACTCAACATCCAAGTTGTGTCCCTGCGCAATGCCTCTTCTTCATCAGCAGTCAAAGCTAGCTTGAGCCAACCTTTTGGAGAAAAATCACACTCGATTTTTTCACGTTCGATGATGTCGCTAAAACGTAGGAAATTCTTGTAACTGAAAGAGAAGAGGACTTTAGCCTGCCTGTTGGCAACTTCTCGAAGGTGCTTTGCAGTCCATTCAGGATGTTGTGTTGTCAACCACTTCTCTCGTTCTTCAACCATACCCGTATAGTCACCTACGTAACTTTCTGGGAGCAGCTGAAAGTTACCTCCATTTTTTCCGCTAGACTGAGATGCAATTTGACCCTCTTCAAGTACAACAATGCTTTTGCCTTGCAGTGCTGCCTGACTTAGATGATAGGCAGCCGATGCTCCTGTGAGTCCAGCTCCTATGATCACAACATCTGCTTGAGTCGGAAACTTTGCGTGTGAACGATAATTATGAAGTGGGCCCTTCTCTAACAACCAAAAGGGTGTGTTCCTGCGTGGCAGCTGCATTGTATCGAGATGTTTTGCTCCAATATCTGCAAGACGGTCTTGAAAGTCTGCGCGTGCAGACTCGTTGAAGACTGGGAAAAAACGGAGTTGCATCTCGCTCAATATAGCTTGCAATTCGGATGTGACGCGCCCTTGCTTGTCCGTATATTTGCGCAACTCATCTCGAAACTCATCCTGATGTTCTGAAAAATGTTTAGGTCCGATATCTTCCACCCACTTGTGAAGCGGATGCATTGCAAATGCAGAGTTTTGGAACAAGATGCTAAATGCACAAACAAAAAGCCATGCTAAGCGCAGCATAGACCCCTCCCTATACAGATGAAAGATCAATCAAGTGTCTATTTTTTACCAAGCTTGAATCTTTTTCGCGATGCGCTTATTTGACAGATGTGTTCTTTTCAGCGGGTTGTATCGACGGTGTGGCTTGTGCTGCTTGAGGTTTCCAACCTGGCTCTGTTTTGCGCAGAATCTGATCCCGTATTTGTGTCAGACAGCGCTCTAGTCCTATATGCAAAACTTTTTCAATGATCCAGTTGGGAACCATCGTTTTCATTTTTGCGGTCAGTTCATATACGACTTCAGTGCCTTTGGGGCCAGGTGTGAACGTCCACGTTCCATAGAAAATTTCAAAATCTTTGTGCAACTGATCTTCAAATGTAATCAAGCTTAGAGGAGTCTCATGCACTTTGAGCTCGACACCGACAGTCAGGTCAAAGAGGTAGAGTGGTTTGGCATGTGCCTGCTGCCAAATAATAAGATCGTTGGCTTTGCGACTCCTGATCTTGATCTCTTTGGCAACAGTGATGTAATTGGGGTACTGCTCATAGTCTGCAACCACATCCCATGCTGTTTGCGGAGGAGAGAGAACAGTGATCTTTCCCATCAAATGATAGATGTCTTTTTTTTCGGTGATCTCTAGGACTGGTCTATGTTCCATTGCTGCGGGTGGGCTTGAGTCGCGTGCGCCCATTGCTTCTGGAAAACCAATAATTAGAGGCGCAAGAGCCATACTCACAACAGCAATCTTTTTGAGTGATAACGTTAGCATTTATAAGCCCATCCTGTTCACGGTGTCTCGCCCTCTTGTTTTACGATGATTGTATTTAAGTACTTTACAAAGACATCAAACTCTCGATTAATATCTGCGCGATATTTCTCAAGTTCTTCTTCGCTCAAACGTTCTACACTGAGTTCAAGTTCTTTGCAAAGCCTTGCCATTTCGAGTGAGCCAAGACCAGCGCTTGATCCCTTCAAATAGTGTGCAATTTCCCGTATTTCCTTACGGTTTACATTTTTTATCTCCGCTGCCAGAGTTTCTAGCTTTGCTTTCGCATGAGTTGTGAAGAGCTCCCGCTGACGTGGGAAAAACGAGGGTTTGCGTCGGCCCATTGCTAGTAGGTCATTAATAATGCTGTGATCGACTTTGCCGCTGAGAGCATCAGGTGCTTTCTCATGCTCCACGGGGGCATCAGCGTCTCCCAAGTAGGTTGTGAGGGTCGCAAAAAGTTTAGCTTTTGTGATCGGTTTGGATATGAAGCTGTTCATTCCAACAGCAAGGCAGCGGTCTCGGTCTTCGGCAGAGGCATTAGCTGTAAGTGCAATGATTCTCAGTTTTGCGATGGCTTCCGAATCATGGCTACGAATCGCTTTCGTACACTCATAGCCATCCATTTCTGGCATGCGACAGTCCATAAGGATAAGGTCGAAGCTATCTTTTTGTAGTTGACGCAAGACTTCTCGTCCATTGTCTGCAACAGCTACCTGGCACCCTAGGTCCACAAGCATTTCATAGACAATGCTTTGATTGAGAATATTATCTTCTGCAATTAGCACTCGTCCCTTTAATTTTTTGAGAGGAACTTTCTTGAATTCATTTTCGATAGAGTGTGCTCGTACAAGGGTAGCTGATTTTTTGAATGTAATTTCGATTTGAAAGGAACTTCCTTCGCCGCTTTTGCTTTCGAAGGAGAGCTTGCCACCCATCAAGTCAATAAGCTTTTTAACGATGGATAACCCAAGTCCTGTACCACCGTATTTTTGAAAAATACTCTCACCCTGAGTAAAAGCTTTGAAAAGATGCTTCTGATACTTGGCATCAATGCCAATACCTGTATCCTCAACTTTGAAGAGCAAGGTTATATTTTCAGATGTCTGATTCATAATTTCGACTTTGAGAGAGACCTTACCTTTGGAGGTAAATTTGACAGAGTTGCTCAAAAGATTATTCAAGATCTGACCTAGGCGCCCGCCATCAGCAAAAATCATTTGTTCTAATTCGACGGGCTGAAAATCAAAGCCGATGTTTTTCGATGTGCATTGAAATTGGTGTGGCATAACAAGACCACGGAGTAGGTGGCCCAAATCTGTTTCACCAATCTCTAACTCGATTTTTCCGGACTCAATCTTAGAAAATTCAAGAATGTCATTGATCAGATGCAGCAAAACTTTCCCTGAATCTAAAATAGCATTGGCGTATTTGCGCTGAGGAGCTGCGAGTTCGGTTCCAACGAGCAGATCTGTCATGCCGATGATACCGTTGAGTGGCGTGCGAATCTCGTGACTCATATTGGAAAGAAAGTCCGACTTTGCTCGACTTGCTTTTTTTGCAAGCTCGCGACTTTCACGAAGGTGATCATCCAGCTGCTTACGTTTGGTGATTTCGAAGCTGATGACAATGTAGTGATCAATTTTTCCATCAGAGTTCATGAGTGGAACAATTGTGCTTTCAACCCAAAAGATCTCTTTATTCTTTTTGCAGTAACTGACCTCTCCATTCCATGCAACACCAGAGTTGAGGACCTTCCAGGCTTTCAGAAAGTATCTATCAGACTGCGTACCTGAGCTTAGCATCCGAAAATTTTGTCCCAATAATTCATGCTCAGCATAGCCGCTAACTTCACAGAATTTTGCATTTACTGAGGTTAGGTTACCTTCTGTGTCTGTATGTGCAACAATAGCGGATTGGTTGATTGCAAAAACAAGGTTTTCAAAGCGATTACGTTCCGCAAGTATTGCCTTATTCTTTTCGATAAGCTCGTCATTTGCTTTTTTCTGCTCCGTCAAATCTGTGACAAACAATAGGAAATATGCAGGGCTTTTGTCATGAGTTAAAAATAGTTGTGTACGTATAAGTACAGGTACTAGGCGACCAGTGATATGTCTGCATTGGCTTTCAAAGCTCATGATACGTGAGCTTTTCATTTGAACCGCTTCTTCCATTTTGAGCTGAATTTTGACAAAGTCATGAGAATCTAAGAAAGTCGTGAGTTTTTTTCCTGGAAAGAAGTCGATAGTATACCCTAGTAAATTTGCAAATGCTTTGTTCACGCGTGAGAATAAGCCTTGGGGATCAAAAACAGCTATAGGCAGTGATGAGTTTTCAAAAGTACCTCGGAAGAATTCTGCTTTTTCAGTCTCTGCAGAAATGTCCCAGTTGATGCCAACCATTCGGATGGGTTTGCCTTCATTCGAAAAGAGTACCTTTCCTTTCGCTGCAATGGTCTTCAAACCCGTGTTATCAGTTTTGACACGAAAATGTGATTGAAATTCACCTGTGCCATCTAAAGATTTCTTAATATCAGCATAAGCTTTGTTGCGATCATTCTCATAGAGAATCTGATCCCAAGCCTCAGAGTTGTTGGTATATTTGCCTTCTTTGACACCGTAAAGGCGATACATATTATGGTCCCAAGCAAGCGACTGTGTCGTAAGGTCCCACTCCCAAAAACCGACCATTGCAGCATCCAAGCAGTAGCGCATCAGCTTGTTTTGTTCTTCTTTTTCTTCGAATATCTGGTGAAGCTTGCGTGCCTCCAAGTGACTCATCACCTGTCGTGCAAGTGTAAGCAGTAGTTCGCGGTCTTCAGCTGCAAATTTTCTTGGATTGCGATCAAGTATGCACAGAGTCCCTAATGCAAGCCCATTTGAAGTGATCAGTGGAGCTCCAGCATAAAAACGTATTTGGAAGGGATTGTTTTTGAAACGTTCGTCTTCCAACGTATCCTCGATAACGAGTAGGTCCATATCAGCAATAGTCACATTGCAGAACGCATCTTTGCGTGGAACTTCATCCTGTTCGATGCCAACCTTGGATTTGTACCAATTGCGATGCTCATCTAGGATACTTACGGCAGCTATTGGTACATGGAAAATGCGTGCTGCTAAAAAAGTAATGTCGTCGAACAAAGGTTCTGGTCCAGTTCCTAATATGTGAAAACTTGCCAGTTCCTCTAGACGTTCTTTTTCTTTTGCATCATGAGCCATTGATGAATCCTGCACAAATCTGTGGTGCAGGAGTTTTCGGCAAAGTGAGGTAGGGTTTTAGGCTTTATGTATAAGTTGCTGGAATGGGAGTGGAAAATTTAGAAAATTGCGGAAATGCCAGGGGGGTTCGCTTCCGTTATTCTTCCTGTCCAGAATTCTCTTTGTCTTCTTCTCTTTCGTGTAGATTCCATTGTAGAGTTTCAATACTTCTATTCTTCAAGACAAAAGTTCTATCACTACCTTTGGTAAATTTACTGATAAGAGTCCATCCGCCATTTTGATTTCGTTCTAAAGTAGCGTAGCCATGCTTATAG
Organism: uncultured Pseudobdellovibrionaceae bacterium; assembly: GCA_964635325.1. GTDB lineage: Bacteria > Bdellovibrionota_B > Oligoflexia > Oligoflexales > Bog-1112 > BOG-1112. The sequence goes on along the minus strand of CAZWOL010000049.1, from coordinate 12,610 downwards.
TCTTCTGCATGTTTTTGTACATTACTTGGATCATTTGAAATGGGGCCATATTCTTCACCGATCTTGTACGGAGTGTTGAGCACAGTCCCACCGTTTCCAATGATGATCTGCATTGCATGATCTTTGAATGATGATATTGCAAAGAGATGTAGATGACCGGATAGGACCGCTTGTATGTTCTGTAATTTTTCCATCCCATCTTGATTAAGGACCTTCTCTCGCATCAGGTAACCACCAGGTGAGCATGTGGTAGTAGATTTTGGTGCGCAGCCCCAGACATCTCGGTGTGTGATGATAAAGGAGTTAGTTGCTGGATCTGTAAGATGCTGTGCGAAATCTTTCAGATCATGAATTAAAGATGTTTCGGTGAGATTGTAAAAATTATCACCTTTTTGTTTGTAGCTCTTCTCGATGGATTGAGCATCTGACGAGTCTAAGATGAGGAACTTTCCTCCTGCCACCTCGATAGTATAGGCCGGTATGACCTTCTTACATGCACTGTCCTTGTCATATGGCTCAACATCGAAGAGACGTCTGTAGGCATCTCCATGTTCTTCGCAGGATTCTTTGTTTCCTCGGACAAAGACGAGAGGAGCTTTACTCAACATCTCACTCGCAGGTTCGAAGAATTCTTGTCTCCACTGAGCAAATGTCTTTGTATGGCTATAGAGATAGTCACCCATGTGAATGATGAGTTCTGGGCTATCCTCTGCTATTTTGTTGGCTACAGCAGGAAACATTGGCTTTGCACCAGAGAGCCAATCTTTATAAAGTCCAGCTGTTTCCCAGCTAAAAAAACCTGCCTTGCTGGACCAAGAATTATTGAAACCAGTATCCCCAACTAGATGCATTTTTTTGATATCTTTTCGCTTTCTTAGTTTGAATTCTTGGTTAGCTACTTTCACGTCTGTAACGGTATCTGCAATCTTTAGGTTGCAGACTGTAACCTCAAAGTCTTTGTCTTTTCTAGCGCGAACAGCCATAGTTTCTGTTTTGCCATCGATCTGGACTAGAGGACATCCTACATCGGTACTGACGGCTCGTAGATCATATTGAGTTAAGTCGGTGGATAGTTGGAGCCAGGCATAGTTATGAAAAAATAGTGGTGTGCTAATAGGAGGTCCAGTCTCACCTTTAGCATTATATGGGATAACAAGGAGGTATTGATCTTGCTCATTTTTGGGGTCATTTCTAAGCTGCGAAAGGCTTGGAAAATAGACAATTTCTGAAAAATCTATGGCTTGGTTTGGTTCTAGATTTTTACGAAAAGATGCGATCAAGTCTGTAGAGATCCTGGTGATCTCCTTATCCTCTTGCCATTTGCTTTTTGGTGATGTTCCAATATAAAAAATATAGCTATCGATATTTTTGTCGTTAGCTTCTTGAAATGTTACCCATCCCTCAATCGATTTCAATTGATTGGCAGCATTCAACGCTTGATCCTCAGGTCGGGGTCTTGCAAGAGATTCGAATTTTCCATCGGCTAGCTTAAAATATGCCTTGGTATTGTCTTTTGCATGGACACTTGTCAGCTGCCACGCATCTTTAATTGGCTCCAAGACGCTGTAGCCATACTTAGAGTCACTTGTATGGTTGGTAGGTTGATCGGGTTTTGATTCTCGGAATTTTGGATCCTCTCCATAGGAGATGGGACCATTGTATCTTAGGATCGACTGTCCTCCGTTTCCAACAATAATCTGCATTGGATGCTTAGCATACGAGTTCATTGCAAATAGTGGAATATGAGCTGATATGATTGCTTGAAACTTGTTTAAACTGTCTGGGTTGAATTTATTTAAGAATTTTTCCCGAAAGTAGTATCCATCGTCTTCGCATTGATTTCCTAACGAAATCGGCATACAACCCCATGCTGTCATGTGAGTCAGTATAAAATTATTGGGTTGTGCTCCATTTCGTATAGATTTGAATGCGAAATCATTTTCTAAGCGCATTCTATTCTCAGGCTCTTTGTCCGTGGAATCGAGTACAAAGAACTTTCCTTTTCTTACTTTAAAACTATAGATAGGTAATACAGATTCGCATTCGCTTTTATTGTCTGTTGTGCCAAAGAATCTATCTGCAATGCATTTGTCTTTTTCTCCACGTACAAAAACGAAGGGGGCCATACTCATGAGCTCTTTTGCGGGCTCAAAAAATTGCTTCACCCATTGATTGTAGTCGCTGGCTCCTTCGACCATGTCACCTAGATGAACGATGAGTTCTGGGTTATCTGTCGTAATCTTATTTGCAACGTTGGGGAATTGTGGACTGTAGAATCCATTTTGATCATTGTTGGTATTGCCGATGAGATGCATTCTTTCGATGCTTTTTCGGGGTTTGATTTTCAGTTCTTTGTCAGCGATGATTAAGCTTTTTGCTGTATCCTTAATGCTAAGTTCACAAACTTTGAAATGAAATTTTTCATCTTTATCACGTAGTTTCATATCCTGTGCATTGCCATCGATGATAGCTGTGGGGCAGCTGTCGTGTTCCGTGATGGCTCGAGCGGAATATTCACCTTCTGTCGTAGAAAGTTGAAGCCAAGCATAGGAAATTGGAAATAGTGCTATGCTGATCTGTGCTCCAAGCTTTTTGTCGGTGCTGCGAGGTGCAACAAGGAGATATTGATCCTGTTCGCTTAAAATCTTGTGGGGCAATTGAATCGATTCTTGATCATTTTTGAGTTCTTGAAGTGTACGAACAAGTAATAGTTTACTTTCATCAAAGGGGCTAGAAGGACTTGATCCGAGATATAGGACATAGTCATGAGTGCTTTCTGGATGATCAGAAGGTTCAACCCACACGGAGCCTGTTAGTTCATTGTTCGTTGTGAGTTTAGTCGCTGCTTCAATTTTTTCTGCTCGAGGGAGTAAGGGGAGCTCAGGTTCGTTAGCATCCCCTCCAGTTCCAGGGGCGCTGTTTTCTCTAGCTTCTTTTTGTTCGCTCCTATTAGTAGCTTCATCTGGTTTTCCACTTTCGGGAGGCGTGGCATTGGTCGTTGACGTGCTTACTTCGTTAGTGGGAGCGTCTGTAGTTTTATGAGTTTGACCTTTGTCAGGTTGCTTTGCTGGGGTAGTTTCCTCACTCGGTATGGGGTTGTCTGCGGATTGAGCGCGACCTCCAGTGTTCTTATTTGCGCAGGATGTTAGATCCCACATCATAAATGCACAAATGGACAAGACGTAGAGACGATTTTTCACTGGCACTCCCCCTCTGAGCTTTTGGCTTTTGTAAAATTATATTGCGTAACATGGAAATCTTACAATTCTGAATGGAGAGGATAACTTGCCTGGTTATGAAAAATTTTTGGATTTTTGAAAAATAGTTTTAGAGTTGTCAATCTTTTGAAGATTATGCAGAACTCTACGATTATGCTTAGGTAGGCTTGTTTGAGATGCCGCATGCTTACTAAAGGTTGTAGCATCTATTGAAACGAGGTTGTTTTTGCCGTAATCAATGAGATCGTAAAGGCTACTTGTAGCTGCGGTCCTGACTATTAACTTGGTAGTATCCTGCTTTAGCTCCTGAAGTATCGAAGTTGCTGAGAGTCCAGTTTTCATGATCAGCCTCTAGGAGGCTAAATCCCCAGTCATTGTTATAAAAATAGCTCTTCTTAACTATTCGATCACCGGATGTGATGGCTAGATTGTAAGTTATCAGGTTGGGGATTTGCATGCCAAGCGTGTTCCACCATCCGATGAGTGGGTTGCTGCCTCCATTGCCGATCACCCACTGCATTGCTTCATTATCTTGAAACGATGCTATTGAAAAAAAGTGAAGGCGGCCTGAGATGACCGCTAAGATTTTTTTTCGTAAATTATTTTTGCTTGTGTCAAAAAATTTTCCTAATTCCTTCCGAAGGAACTGCCCTTGCTCTATGCAGTTTCGCAAGCCACCATTGTTCCAGATTTCTGAGGGGCTGACAAGTTGTGGTTCGCATGCCCATATCGGGCTGCTTGTGAGTAAAAATTTTGAATTTGACGAAGATGCATCTGAATCAATGGCTTTGAAGGTTTTGCTTAGGCCATCAATAAGACCCTGCTTTTGTTCTGCACTTGAAGTCTCATGCGATGGCACTGCAGATGAATCTGCAATGTAAAATGTACCACCAGTCCTTTCAAATTTGAAGGGATGAGAAACTTCTTTGCATTTTTGACTTTGTGCTGTGTAGTCCCATACATCTAGAAAACGTATGAATCCATGATAAGCTCCTTTGCAGTCCTCACGATTGCCACGTACAAAGACCCAAGGAGCTTCTGAGAGAAGATCTTTTGCAGGCTTAAAAAACTCTTCTTCCCAGTTTGCCCAGCTATCAGACGTTTCTTGGTAGACATAGTTTCCTTGGTGAATGACAAGCTGATTGTTCTGATTACGCATTCGTGTAGAAACAACAATGAATTCGTTCCTGGACAGGCATTCGGGCCCACATCCAGTATCTCCGACAATTTGTAGAGATGTGAGTGATGAAAAAGGCTGAGCTGTGAGTGTCTGATCACCAACCAATATCTTTATTTTCTCATTGGGATTAGAAATTTTAAGCTGGCAAGTTGTGACTTTAAAATCTTGGGATAGATTGTTTCCCGCTCTCAATTTCATTGTTTCTATATTTTTTCCTATAATGGCTTCGGGACAAGAGCCGTCTGTTGAGATGACGCGTAAATCGTAGTTGTCGACTGCGGGGACATCATCTGTGATTTGAGTTGGATTATCCTTGCTAAGTCCAAGTTGCAACCAGGCATATGCAACGTGTGGGATCTTTTTTTCAAACGTCCTTTCAAAGGCGGGACCTTCAAAGTCTTCCTTGTCTTTAATGGTCACCTTAAACTTTATTTCATTGTTTGATATGGCTTCTTTTGGGAGTTCTTGATCTAAGCTAATGGTAGGATTGTCCCTATTTTTCAATGAGCTCAGACGGATCCAGTTTTCTGTTTTTGCTTCTTTATTCTTATGAGGAGCATAGAGATAAATTTCATAGGACTTGAAAGAGTTTTTAAAAATCTCCTGCTTGCTTGAATTGAGATCCAATTGGGGAGGGGTGATTTTCAATTCGCCACCTAGACGCATTAGACCTGTGTATTCATCTGTAAACTCAAGGCTAGCAATTTTGGGTGCGTCATCAATGCCATCAAGCGTTGCTTTGTCGATAGACTCTTGTCCGTGATAGCTTGTGTAGACCAAAAACCCTGTAGAATCGTCTGGGATTTTTGTACTCTCAAAGTCAATATGCAAGGGGTCTGATGTTTTTCCTTTGGGGATTTTTACGATGAAGCCCCCCTTAGCTTCACCCTTGGCCCAATACACGACATAGTCAGTGAGGTCCTTTTCGTTGTCTGCTCTCTCTATGCTGAGTTGTCCGCTTATATGCTGGGTTTTGTAATTCGTATCTTTAAATTCAATTTTTTTTGCAATACTTTTAGGACGTAATTCAAGATTGTATGGTATTTCTACTGCGACTGGTGTTTGGCTCTCACCAAATTCGTTTGCAGAGTAAATTAAAATATGGCTCGCATCTTCTGCTAAAGTTGTTTCATTAAAGCTATGCTGGATTGATGGAGTGTCTGCTTGATAGGTTTGGAAAGGTGTGTCTTGAAGTTTTTGCGTTTCCGATTGTCCCCAATACAAGTGAAATTGCTGAATTGTTGAACTATTGGGTGTATTCAAAGTGAGTATCGCAGATAATGATTGAAAATTGGTCGAGTCGTTTTTACTAATCGATGCAGTCCCAACTTCTTTAGGAACAAGTCTTTTGATAATCGGTATCAGTTGTCCGCTAAGGCTCTCACCCATCTTGTTTTTGCTAACAAGCAAGAAATGCGTCATTCCTTCTGGTATCTGGGTTGATTGAGGAATGTTGTATTCACCAGTTTTTGTTTCTGCGAAAGCACTTTGACTTTTGTCTCCAGAGTTGTGCCAATAAATGACAACTTCAGTTGAATCTGAGGGTTTGTCGAATGTGATCGTTCCTCCAATTGTGTTTGGATTGGGATCATTCTCTTGAAATTTTGCATTGATTATATCGATTGTTGGTATCCCGTCTGTGATAATGGGAGTGCTTATACTCCGCTCTGATTCACCATCATCATTCTTTGCAAATACCAAAAAATAGACGGCCCCCTTGGGGCGACTCATATCGAGGTCAAAGGTGAGTTTTGCCTCGCCTTTCTTTAAAGTGGCCAAAGGTGTGGGAGAAAGTTTTTGGGTTGTAGACTTACCCCAGTAAATCACATAGGCATTCAGATCACTTTCATCCATTGCCCGATCTATCGTGAGGGTTCCTTGAATATGGCTTTCAGTAACTTCTGTTTTGTGAAAATTCAAGCTCAGTGCAGCGTTTAACGGGATACCTAAATCGTGAATCTTAGTGCTAACTCCTTTGGCCATTTCGCCATTTTCATTCCCTGTGAGAACAATAAGATGGCTTGCTGTATTGGGGATTTGGGTGTCTTTAGCGATGCTAACTTTTAAATTCGCTCCTGTCTTGTCAACTTTAGCAAGCGGGACTAGGTTCGGAACTTTTTCTGATGCGGATTTTCCCCAGTAAAGAACGTAGTGAGTTATGTCGCTTTCGTCAAAAGCTTTGCCGATTTTCAAAGTTCCTTCAACATAAGACCCTCTACTATCCATATCTTTGAAGAGCACTGCGCTTGCAGCGTGATTCGGTACTTTTTTTTCGTTCGTTGGAGCCGATGTTGGAGTTAAATTGTTGCGCTTATTTATTTTGGGAGCTGGTGTTTTGCAGGATGAAGAACAGACAAGCAGCAAAGATGCGTAAATGAGTGTTTGTATTTGTCTCATTTTATGATCGACTCCAAGTGAATCCTGATTCATTCGTATCGGTACTGCGGCAATAGGCTTGAATTAAGCAGCAGTTGCTGAAAAGGCTTGCTTAGTTTATAAATTCGGACGTGAAGACCTTTCTATACTGGAGTTTAGCTTGCATCATAATCAAACAACCCCCCCGAAAACCATCTTAGTTGGCCTGCAATTACCGAATGTTAGCTTGGAGGATCACAATGCCTCTCTCAGCGAATTAGGGCGCCTGGTCACTACCCTTGGCTTTGAGGTGGTGGGGACTTTGTCGCAGAAACGTTCGATTGCCGAGAATTCAACAATTCTTGGTGAGGGCAAGCTACAGGAGCTATGTAGACGCACCGGAGGCAGTGGCAAAATCGAGTCTATGGCACAGGCCCCACGTCGCAAGAACAAAGTTGTTGAAGCTGCCCCTGAAGTTGAAGAGTCTGATGATGAAGATGCTGAGCCAAAAGCAGATACCGTCGTATTTGATGATGAGCTAAGTCCAACACAGTTGCGCAATCTTGAGATGGCAACCGGTGCTCAAGTCATGGATCGCACTGGGGTGATCATCGAGATTTTTCACCGACATGCTCGTACACGTGAGGCCCGCATTCAGGTTGATATCGCTCGACTACGCTATTTGAGCCCACGCTTGCGGATGAATCGTGTCGGACAAGATCGTCAGGGTGGAGGGATCGGTGCGAAAGGGATTGGGGAAACAGCTCACGAACTTGACAAGCGCCGCATACGCGATCGCATTGCAGAATTAAAAGATGAGCTCGAAGATATTCATAAAAACCAACAAGGACGCAGACAGCGTCGCAGGGACCAAGCTAAGGTTGCCTTGGTTGGGTACACGAATGCAGGCAAGTCTTCGTTGATGCGAGCTCTTACCGGGAGTGACGTTCTTGTCGAAGATAAACTCTTTGCAACTCTCGATACAACAATACGTGCTATGCAACCCGAAACGCTACCTCGTATATTGGTATCAGATACAGTCGGATTTATCAAGAAGCTCCCTCACGACTTGGTTGCATCCTTTCGTTCGACCTTGGATGAGGCTGCAGATGCTTCTTTGCTTATTTTCGTTGTCGATGCTGCGGATCCGACCTTTCGTTCGCAACTCGAGACAACTCGTCGGGTTTTGACGGAGCTCAAGCTCGATCTGGATGCAACCCCAAGCCTGCTTATTTTGAATAAGATCGACTGTGTGGACGAGCCTACACGCAATGCATTGCAAGACGAGTTTCCTGATGCTGTTGCAATGTCTGCGCGTTCAAAAGAAGATGTTGCAAAATTACGCAATGTACTCATCGCACACTTTGAGAAAGATATGATCGAAGCAGAGATCGTGATCGCCTACGATCGCAATGATCTGCGTGCCGAAGTCCATCGCAATGCTAAAGTTTTGAGCGAAGATTTTGCAGAAGATGGTGTGCACATGCGCATTCGAGCTCTTTCCTCAATGGTCGATAGCTTCAAATCAGTTCGATTTTAAAAAAACGCTGTTGCTAGCAGTCACTCCTCGATCGTAGGTGCAGAAGCTATCTGTAGCTTCTGAAGTTCTGTTATGAATTTTTATGTTTGTGATCACCTCGACAGCCCCGCACTCGATACAGCGTTGCTGGGCTTCCTTGACAATAGCAAGGAGGTGATCGAGATCCCCCATCATCGTCGTTTCCATTGCGCTAACTTGGTAAGGAACTCCTGAGTTCTTGACTACTTCGATGGCTTTATCCACAATCTCGAAATTATTAGCGTTCCTGGACCTTGGAATAACTTGGAACGCAACAAAGACGTCCATTCCCATTTTATTGTTCATCGCTCTTCCTTTTTAGAAATCCCAGAAGGTAACCTAAATAGATATGCAAAACCAAGAAGATTATGTGCCTAAGCGGGAATCAATAGTTACGAAAGTGAAGCCTCTTTTGCTGACGATGAGATTTTGCAATGGACATGGTGTGCGTTCCATTGACTCTTGCCCTGCATGTTAGCTCTCGTCAGTTTTTCATAAATGATCATTTATAAGCAGAGCAGTGGTTATCTGTCTTACTTCTTTAGGATCTAAAAATGAAGTTGCGTACATCCATTGTGTCTGCTCTTAGTGTTCTCGCTTTGCTTGCACCTCACAGCCTGCTTGCACAAAATCTCACAAATGAATTGGTATTCGACAACAGTACTTTTGTTGATGAAGTTGCTAATGCAACTGTAGTTGATGTAAATGAAACGCATGTGGATGCCAACATTACAGTCAGCGGTAGAAATCGTCTACGGGACCGACTCAATCGCACTCGCGAAGGCAGAAATCGCAGTGGCGACCAAGGTGGGACGAGCACAACTGTGGTGCCGCAAGCAGCATCTAATAACTCTCTAACGCAATCGAGTAGCTTAAAAAATGAGGCTAAGCAAAATGCTGATAATCCTGTAGACAAGGGAGCTATCGCTGGCTTCTCTGTGGGGGTCGCAATCGGTGCCGTCGTTACGGTGCTATCGTGCGCGACAGCTCTGCAATCAAAAGATGTTGCCCAACAGATCTATGCAGGCTTGTGGATTGCTGTTGGACTTGCATTGACCACGGGATGCTCTGTAGGTGTTGCCAGAACGGCGCAAGGATACTATCACTCTTCTTACTGAGGCTAAGCAGTGGATTCGATGCACTTAGAAAAAATGTTTGCGGCAGGTTGCTATGTAGCGATCGTTGCCTCCGATCTCGACTTGCTGCCCATCATGAACTTTTTTTCCGTCCGCATCGATACGCATGTTCATCGTCGCTTTCTTGCCACAGTGACAGACTGTCTTGATCTCGATCAATTGGTCCGCAAGTGCTAGCAAATACTGACTCCCCTCAAATGGTTCGCTGCGAAAGTCGGTACGCAGTCCGTATGTGAGTACCGGAATGTTCAGTTCATCGCAGATGCGACACAGCTGGTAGACCTGACTGCGCATCAGAAAATGAGCTTCGTCGATCAGTACGCAGGCAAGCTTACGCTTTTGCTTTTCCTGGGCAACACACTCAAAGATATCCATAGTCCGCGAAAATGGAATGGCTTCGGTTTCTAAACCAATGCGTGAGCGCACATATCCGATACCACTGCGAGTATCCAGATCAGGCATCAGGACAAGGGTTTGCATCTTGCGTTCGTTATAGTTGTAGTTGGCTTGTAACAATACAGTGCTCTTGCCTGCATTCATTGCAGAATAATAAAAGTGCAATTTTGCCATGAAAAAATCCTAGGTGAGAAAACGATTGTGTCGGCTCTCGTGATAGATGGATGTCATCGGCCCGTGTCCTGGAATAACCTTTGTCTCGGGCTCGAGTGTTAGTAAACGACGTTTGATGGACGTGAGTATTTGTTCAGAATCTCCTCCTGGCAAATCGGTACGTCCGATCGAATTTGCGAAGAGTGTATCCCCGCTAAAGAGGAGTGGCTCATCAAAGGCTGTGCATAAAAAACTGCACGAACCCGGAGTGTGCCCAGGTGTATGGATCGACTGAACTACTTTACGTAGTTGCGGATCAGAGACTGCCCCAACATTGAGCGAAAATTCTTCTTCATCCTCAATGTAGTGGTCGATGCCTCCAGGTCTTGCTACTTTTTCTCCAAAGAACGCACCTTGCTGTAGGAGTGCATTGTAGAGAAACACATCATCCTTGTGCAGGTGGATGGGTGTTCCAAGTTCCTGACGGATGGTATCGGCCTGCCCGATGTGATCGTAGTGGGCGTGCGTGTGCAAAAGAAATTTGACCTGCACATCCAACTCTTGCACGTGACTCAAGAAAGCTTGGGCATCATTACCTGGGTCGATCGCAATGGCCTCACGTGTCTGTGGAGAATAAAGAATGGAGCAGTTGCATCCGAGTCTACCGACAGTAAACGTAGAGATAGCTAGCGTTTTATTATGTTGCATACAAGGACCTCTGCTTGGGATTTTAGTATGGACGAGGTGTCGTCATGGGGGACCTCTCGACTATGGATCTCTGCTTCAATAATCACTTCAACTTGTCAGCCGCGAGCCGCACGATGGAGCCTGCTTAGCCAATTTGTAAGATGAGATTAGCTATGCAGTGATCAATAGCACTGACCGGTCAGTACGACTTACCAACTTTGCATCCGGTCTCGACGGAGCGTACTATGTCTTCACGAGGTACCAACTCAGTAGGCAGTGTGGCTCTACGCAAGTTGGCTTTGTACAGCGTTGCTCCTCGCATTTTGGAGTAGTCGAGATCCGCACCTTCGAGATCGGATTCGGAAAAATCGGCACCCTCCAAATTCGCATTCCATAGCGAGCAGTCGCGCATGTCGGCGCCCTTAAAAATTGCATCTTTTAAATTCGCATAGGAAAAGTTGCACTCGCGCAAGTCACAACCACTGAAGTCGACTTTTACAAGATTGGCTTTGCGAATATCAAGCCCTCGCAGATCTTTAGATTCAGCAAGTAGCTCAAGCACCTCTTTGCGACCAAGGGTAGCTTGTTTTTCTTCTTTAGGACGCATAAAAAAATTCCTTAGAACCTGTGTTAAGACATCATCAGACGAGCGACATCGAGCATGCGATGGCTAAAACCCGCCTCATTATCGTACCATGAAAGAACTTTGACCAAGGTACCTTCCATCACCTTCGTCAACTCTGCATCGATGATGCTGGACAAGGGATTGCCCATATAGTCAGAGGAGACGAGAGGGTCTGTACAGTAACCCATCACACCTTTTAGTTCGCCTTTAGCAGCTTCTTCGAGAGCTGCATTTACTTCTTTAGCGGTTGTTCGTTTAGAAACCCTAAAGGTAACATCGACGATCGATACGTTCGGTGTGGGGACGCGTATCGATAAGCCATCAATTTTGCCAGCAAGCTCTGGAATCACCAAGCCAATTGCTTTTGCAGCACCGGTCGAGGTTGGAATCATATTTACTGCAGCAGCACGTGCACGACGCAGATCCTTGTGCGGTAGGTCTAGCACACGTTGGTCGTTGGTGTAGGAGTGCACAGTATTCATCAAAGCGGACTCGACACCGAAGCGTTCGTGGATCACCTTGCAGATGGGGGCAAGGCAGTTGGTGGTGCAGCTACCGTTGGAGACGATAGTGTGCTCAGCTTTGAGATTTCTGGAATTCACTCCAAGCACAACGGTGATGTCCTCACCTTGTGCAGGTGCAGAGACCAGTACCTTTTTGGCACCTGCCTGCATATGGGGCATGAACTCTTTGCGATCTTTGAAGAGTCCAGTACATTCCATAACCAGATCCACACCTTTTTCGCGCCAGGGGATTTCTGCAGGTGAACGACTTGCAGAAATAGAGAGGCTGCGATCACCGATGTGCAGTCGGTCGTTCTTCAGGGAAACGTCCGAAAAACCTCCATGCACGCTGTCATGTTTCAAAAGATGGGCGAGTGTCGCTGTATCCGTAATGTCGTTGATGTGTACAAATTCGAGATCGCGATACTCTGGCTTAGACGCTGCGCGGAGTATGGTGCGACCAATTCGGCCAAAACCATTAATACCAATCTTTATCGTCATCTTGGGCCCCTCCATCTCAGTAAATTGACTCTGAAAGGTCAAAAAGTAACATAGAACGTTCCAAAATTGAGAAAAATTTTTGAAGCGCGGAAAAAAAGATATGCTCGTTGCTAGGTAGCTATTTGTGTATGTCAACATGGTGCTAAGTTCAGGCGGGCCTGCCTGTTTCTTCTCATCAAATGGAGATTTTGTAAGGCATAGGCGAAGTCGATGATAGTATCATCGAGGTTCAATGTGACGACTCCGCTACAAAAAACTTTGACAACTCTGGGTCGTCAAGTTTCTCGTGAATTCGCTC
>CAZWOL010000048.1:0-23143 GCA_964635325.1 uncultured Pseudobdellovibrionaceae bacterium | reverse complement strand
TCAGCAAAAGGTGTCTTAGCTATGTAAGCAGGTGATCGTTGGGAAATGTCAGTTATGATATCGAAGGCGCACTACACACAGGTACAAAAACCTGTCTCGCTGCGAGCAATGTCAAAAAATGTTCGGGCTACGACTTAGCATCATGGTCATCTATAACAAACAGTTGGGTTTGTTTTTCTATTAGCAAACTACTGTCAGGTCCACTGTCACGTGATCAGTTTATCGATTTGCTTAAACAAAAACTTGCTTTTGAATCTGCATCACTAGAATCTAGTCGCACCTCTACTCTCTGCTCAAACTCAGTGAATGCTGGGGACTTAATTTACGCTTTATCTGAAAAATCTTTCTTCTATTGCCAAGACAATGCATGGGCCTCAATCGCAATTACAGACACAAGCGCTGTCATTGGAGCAACAGGCCCTCAAGGGATTCAAGGGATTCAAGGGATTCAAGGGATTCAAGGGATTCAAGGTCTAACGGGTGCAACTGGAGCTACGGGTGCTACGGGGGCTACCGGTGCTACCGGTGCTACCGGTGCTACCGGTGCTACCGGTGCTACCGGTGCTACGGGGGCTACCGGTGCTACGGGGGCTACCGGTGCTACGGGGGCTACGGGGGCACCAGGAAGCTTTATTGTGCACGATGTAAACAACACTGCAATAGGAACACTACTAGGCTTTTCCGATCCTATCGATATGATGACATTTGGTAGCACAATGGTTTATCAATCTTCCAGCAGTTCATTCTTTGGTATTCGTTCAAATGGATATATTGCTTCCGCTCCAACACCTGCCTATGAAGTCTATCAAACTGCGAATTGCCCTGGAACTGAAACGCCTGCAGTTGTTTGGGGTAGCAACACAACACCAACATGGCCGACATCAACTCTCAACCTTGCTTATCGCGTCGGGACGAATGTTTACAACTACCCAGCATCGAGCGCTACTGCATCAACACTCGCTCGACTCTCGTACAAGAAAGATGGTGGCACATGTGTAAATGCTGCACCTGGAACACCCACAGCATATATAAATGCGGATACGCTTCCTACTACCTCCACATACTTGATGCCTATAAGTGTTGTTGCTGATTCTTCAGGTCGGCTCTATGTTGCTTCTACTGATAGAACAAGCGGAACTGATAAGCTAGTACGACTACTAACTTGTCTTCCGTCTTCTGCAAACAGTCAATGTACAGCAGCATCAAGTTGGACTTCTGCAAATACGAACGTTAATTTCGGGAAGGTATCCCTCATAATCAATAATGACACTCTATATATATCAGGTTTCACAGCATCTGGAAGTGGTGGAGCATCGTATGCGACATGCGTTCCTACTTCAGGCAATGCTTATTGCACAGGCGCGAGTGCGTGGAGTCTTTTAGCACCCCTCTCAAATAGTAATGGCTCCGCTACCGGTCCAATTACAACAGACTCATCTGGCCGGCTCTATATGGCTTATAATTTTAATACAAGCACCACTAATTTTGGTCTTGCAACGTGCTTACCGACCTCTGCAAATAGCTATTGCTCAAATCTTGCTACAAGCTGGACTTATGGAGATATCACAACTAGCAGTTCTACCGCTACGGGAAATACCGCCAATCTCAAAACAGACAGCACTGGACGCTTACACTTGATGGATATAGCTTCATCAGGCTCATTGCGCTACTCTACGTGCTTACCAAGTTCCGCAAATGGTTACTGCACAACATCTGGTTGGACAGTTCTCTCAGGAACTCTTCCCGCTGCTACTTGGAGCTCACTCACGGTCACTACGGGAGGAAAAGTTCTGAGTTCCTGGTCTAGTGCAACCAACAGCAGTTCCATCAACCTTCTATCTTGTCAATCCAGTGGAGCAAGTTGCGCAACTGGAGCTGATTACACCGCTGCCGGCTGGACAACAGGTAGTGTCGAAGGAGCCTCAGGATCTGGGGCTTCTGGCCATACTGTGCTCACGGACTCAAAAGGCACTACCTACATATCAACTAAACAAAAGTACTGGTATTGCTTATCAACAAGCAATTGTACAGCTGGCACCAGCAGTTGGAAACAAGTTGCTCTCGAAACTAATGGAACATTTAATGGCCTCACTCTGCAAGGTAACAATCTTTACATCTTCTACTATTGGGGTACGCAAACAAGCATTCGAATGGCTTACATCGACAATGCAGTGCTCGCTCCACCTTATGTGAATACTGTCAATTCGAGCGTATCAAATTACTATGCTCTACCCCTTAATTTCACTATCTCACCCTAAGTAAAACTCTCGAAAGAGTTAAGATATTCATGTCGCAATTTCTAAAGTTTAAAATTAACAAACCGATGATTCTCAGCAGAGTCATCGGGGTTTTAACCGCTAATACCTCTCCATAAAGGGCGCTTCTTATGAGGCATCAATTAAGTTACTTAGTCGTTCTATCACTCACGATCCTTACGAACGCATGTGATAGCAAAAATGTAACAAATAGTTTGGGGACTAGCTCTACAAGCCTGAGCTCATCCTCCGTCATCAAATCGCTCAACCCCGTTGCTACTCTCGCAGGAAGCAATGTATTGATCCAAGGAACTGGACTCGATTTACAAACCTTTCTTGTCGACCGCACTGCTGTCAAAACTCAAAGCAGCACAGAGCAAGCGATCATCACAGTACCAACAGGCAAACCTGGATTTATTGACATAACAGCTACCAGTGGATCATCGACCAGCAAACATGTCTTTTATAGACTTGCAGGCAGTAGTGATAGTCCTGTTTATGATGCAGAACCTGCAAATGTTTGTAGCGGTCAAAAATACTACGACCTCGATGGAGTTCTTCAAACAGGAACCAAAACATGTGCGGGTGCTTCGGATGTGAAATCCTGCGCAGGCTATGATCTTCCCGTATGGTCAACGATCACAGAAAGCTGGCTTTGCTTTTCAGTCGGCAAGCTATTGGATAACGCAATATCACGCGATCAATTTTTAGATTTGTTAAAACAGAAAATTCTATTTTCATCACCTCATCTGACAGCTAGTAAAACATCTTTAACGTGCGCAGATAGTGTTAATGCTGGTGACGCGATCTATACAACAAACGACTCTTCTTTCTTTTACTGCCAGAATAATACATGGGTCCCAATCGCTCTGAATGGAAGTTCCGGAGGCGTCGGTACAACTGGAGCACAAGGGCTCACTGGTGCAGATGGCGCAAATGGAGCGAATGGGTCTGCGGGCCAATTTATTGTTAAAGACAGTGCGAATACAACCATTGGGAATCTACTTGGGTTTTCAGATCCTATTGATCCTTCCCTATCGGGATCAACAACACTCTATAGTGGAAGCACATTCTTTGGTGTTCGCTTAGATGGTTCTCTTGCATCAGCATCATCACCTGTTTATGAAGTTTACCAAGGTGCAAACTGCCCTGGCGCAGAAACACCCGCTATTATATGGGGAAACGCAACAGCTCCTGTCACTGCAGCACCAATGACTCTTGCGTACAAGATAGGAAGCACGATTTATAACTACCAATCTCCATCAGCAACACCGACGACTGCAGCAAGATTGTCCTACAAAAAAGATGGAGGTTCATGCGTAAACGCTCCTCCCGGAACTCCTGCATTTTCGACAATCGATACATCTGCTACGATCTGGGCCTCTCATTTTGAACCAGTTATGGATTCAAGTGGCCGCTTGTATGTTGCATATCTTGACAATAATTCGACCTATGAACTTAGAATCGCAAGCTGCAAGCCCACAACTTCCAATCCAGATTGCAGTCGTGTAAGTGGAAGTTGGATCATAGGAACACCAAACGCTCCAACCGGCACCTACCCTAAGATGGTAGTAGGAAAAGATGGAGCCACGCTCTACACCGTTGGACCCAACTACGCTAGTGGCTCACTCGATGGGATAGCATTTGCAATGTGTCGCCCAAACGTTGGAAATTCTTACTGCACAGGAGCTACCGCGTGGACGATGATTACAAATGGTGGAACAGCAAATACACTCGCTAACACCTCAGGATCAAATTATTCTGCTGGCATTGCCGTAGGAAGTGATGGCCGACTCTTTGTTACTTATACTTTAAATGCGACGAATGACATTGTGACATCCACTTGCATGCCTGATTCAACCAATGCGTATTGCACGGACAACATCAGCAGTTGGACCTCAGGAACCTTTGCAAATGATTCGTCCGGTGGCCCTCTCGTAGCAGATGCAAATGGTCGTTTGCATCTCATGGATAAAAAAACGAACGGCCACTATCGCTATTGGACTTGTTTGCCTTCAATTGCAAATACATACTGTACAGCTTCTGGTTGGTCGAGCATGGAGTTAGTCGATGCTACGAGTGGTAGTTTGACAGTAAGTCCGACAGGTCGGGTTATGTATGCGTATTACGACTCAAATAACTACGCAGTTACAGTAGCCTCTTGTCAGGCAACTGGAGCAAGCTGTGCAACTGGAGCCAACTATACAGCAGCTGGTTGGACTATAGGCTATGTCGATGGTACTAACGCTTCAAGTAATGGAGTGCATATTGCCACAGATGAAAGTGGCAATGCTTTTATTGCCATGAAAGATAAAACCGCCTATTGTCTTGCCGCAAACAATTGTGGAGATGGTTCATCATGGGTTGTGTTCGATGACGAGGGTCCATCCAATGGTAGTGGTATTTTTGTAAAAAATAGCAAAGTCTATGCTTTTTACTTCCTAACAACACCAGGTGAAATGCATATGGCTTATTCCGACTCTAGCATTCTAAAAAGTGCTTACGTGAACACCGTAAACACGAGTTTGTCGACCTCATACACACTTCCTTTCCGTTTTCTAACAAATTAGATCGCAAACTTGCGACAATCCTGGCGCGAGCTTTTAACTACAGACCTTCAGCCATAACTCGACATTTTCTACACCCTTGGTATAAGGTTTCAGCCGGCACAAATCGAAAGTGACCTTGTTATTGAAGGCCGCTGAAACTTTATTACACGAGACCGCCATGGATTCGCAAAAATACTCCGTCCCCTATCTTAGTTCAGAGCAGATTCGTCGCTCATATATCGAATTTTTCAAAAATCGCGGGCACAAAGTAATGCCATCGTCGAGCATTGCTCCGACCGATGATCCGACACTTTTATTTACAAATTCAGGCATGAACCAGTTCAAGGCCGTCTTCCTTGGCGATAACCGCGCAGGCCTGACACGAGTTGTCGACGCACAAAAGTGCTTGCGCGTTTCTGGCAAGCACAACGATCTCGATGCGGTCGGACGCGATGGCCGCCACCATACTTTCTTTGAGATGATGGGGAACTGGTCCTTTGGCGACTATTTCAAACGCGAGGCCATTCGTTGGGCCTGGGAACTGCTTACCGTCGAATGGAAGCTCCCGAAGAATCGTCTCTACGCAACGATCTACAAAGACGATGACGAAGCGGGCCAAATTTGGCGCGAAGAGACCGATATCGATCCTGAACGCATCTTACGTTTTGACAAAGACAACTTCTGGGAAATGGGTGCTACAGGACCTTGTGGACCTTCATCGGAGATTGTTTTCGATATCGGAGACCTGGCTACACAAAAGGAAATGTATCTGCACCCTATCCATGGGGTAAATGGAGAAGACGATCGCTTCTTAGAGATTTGGAATCTCGTCTTTATTCAATACGAACGTTTGAGCGACGGTTCACTACGCAAACTCAGCAAAAGCCACGTTGATACTGGTGCCGGACTCGAACGTCTCTGTGCTGTCATTCAACAAAAGCAGTCCAACTACCAGACCGACTGCTTTACAACGCTCATCGATGCGATCGCAAAACTCTCGAATGTAAAATACGACGAAGGTGATGCAGGTCTTGCGCATCGCGTTTTAGCAGATCACATCCGTGCTATTGCGTTTGCAATTGCCGATGGGGTGACTCCAGGCAACGAAGGACGAGGATATGTGATCCGACGTATTTTACGTCGCGCTTCTCGTTTTGCGCATCAGATGGGTCAGAAGCAGGCATTTCTTTACAAACTTGTCCCAACGCTTGTTCAGATGATGGGTGCACACTATCCTGAGATTGCGCAGCGTGCTGAATACATAGCACAGGTCATTCAAGCTGAAGAAAATCGTTTCCTGCAAACCCTCGACCAGGGTCTGCATCTAATGTCCAAGCTAACAGCACAGTTGAAAAAAGAAAACAAAACACAAATTCCGGGTGCTAACGCTTTCTCACTCTATGACACCTATGGTTTTCCTTTGGACCTTACGCAGATACTTGCAGCAGAAATGGGTCTTGAGGTTGATGAAAAAGGCTATCACCAAGCTATGGAGGAGCAAAAAGAACGCGGGCGTCAGTTTGCTAAATTCGACAACACGCTTGGCAATGACGAAAGCTGGGTTGTCTTAGAAAGCAATCGTGACACAAAATTCCTCGGCTACGATTCCCTAGAAGCCAATGTCACAGCAACACGTTTTCGCGAAGAACAGGACATCGTTTATGTCGTTCTCGCACAGACACCTTTCTATGCAGAGTCCGGCGGTCAGGTTGGAGATCAGGGAACACTGAGCAACGATGATGTTGAACTCAAAGTGATCGACACATTCAAAGCCTTTGATATGGTGATTCATCGCTGCCAACTTGTACGCGGTCTACTTGCAAAAGACTCTCTACGTACATTGCATGCAAAAGTCGACGCATCCGCACGCTTTCTAACGGTTCGTCATCACTCTGCAACCCATCTACTTCATGCTGCATTAAAACAAGTGCTAGGTGAGAGTGTGAACCAACAGGGCTCGTACGTTGGTCCAGATCGCTTACGCTTTGACTTCACCTTTGCACGCAAAATGACAGAGGATGAGCTAGCACGCGTTGAAAATCTTGTTAACGAACAGATTCAGCAAAACCATCCTATACAAACACAAATCAAAGATCTTGAGCAGGCTAAGAGAGATGGTGCTACCGCACTCTTTGGTGAAAAATACGGAGACACTGTACGTGTGCTTACTATGGGCACCTTTAGTCAGGAGCTCTGTGGTGGTACACATGCTAAGGCAACTGGAGACATAGGTCTTTTCAAAATTGTAACGGAAAGCTCTGTTGCTGCTGGAGTGCGTCGCATCGAAGGTCTTGTCGCAGCACCTGCCTTTGAAAAGTTACGCAAAGATAGCCAGATGCTCAGCGAACTCGCAACTCTCCTGAAAGCACAACCCGGTCAAATACAACAACGCGTCAGTGATTTGCAAACGCAGGTCCGTGCTTTAGAAAAAGAGCTTGCTGACTTTAGAAATCGGGAACAGTCTCAAAGAATCGATGCCCTTCTGCGTGAGCGCAGAACTATCGGTGAGTATGCCATGATCGTGAGCAGCGTTAGCCCTTACACCAGTGCAACTCAGCTCACATCGTTTGCTAATGAGCTTCAGTCTCGTCTCAACAAAGACGTTGCTGTAATCACCCATACGACTGCAACGACATTGAGCATATTCGTTCTTGTTGGGAAGGGTGCACAGGGGCAAGTGAAAGCACCAGAACTTATGAAAGTACTATGCGAACTGACGGGTGCTAAAGGTGGTGGCCGTCCAGATCGTGCACAGGGAGCATCGCAAAAGCCCGAGCATGAAGGTGCAGCGCTTACACGAGCCCAAGAGTTTCTGTCTCAGCATCTTGTCTAAGTCTAGAGGAGTGGTAATGAGAACATCCATCGTTAGAGGCGTTAGCGCTTATGTTCCTGACTATGTCGTGACCAACGATGAGCTTTCGCAAAAGATGGAGACCAGTGATGAGTGGATTACCGAACGTACTGGCATCAAAGAACGTCGTCGCGCAGAACTGAGTGATGGAACATCGGATCTCGGACTCAAGGCTGCGCAGAAACTTCTCGCAAAAATTCAAGTGGATCCTAAAGAAATCGACCTGATTATTGCTGCCACAGTGACACCGGACTACTACTTTCCAGGTATAGGTGTGCAGATTCAGCATGGCCTTGGTCTCACGCACACCCCAGCTCTCGACATCCGTGGTCAGTGCAGCGCCTTTGCGTGGGGTATCACGATGGCTGACACTTACTTGCGCAGCGGCATGTACAAAAATGCCTTGGTCATCGGTGCAGAAATTTTTTCTCGCATGATTGAGTTTTCTTTGCGTGGGCGCAATTTCGGAGTGATCTTTGGTGACGGAGCCGGAGCAATCTACCTGGAAGCCACCGATCACAAAGAAGGTATTGCAACTGCACATAACAGTTTGCGAGGCGTCATCGACCACGAGATGGGTAGTGATGGTTCTGGTGCAGATTTACTGTGCTTTAAGCGTCCAGGTTTTAGCAAGGGTCATACCGAGTTTTTTACTGAGGAAGAAGCTATTGCAGCGGTCGACCATCCGACTATGGAAGGCCGACAAGTCTATCGACATGCGGTCGAACGCATGACGCAGTCTGCACACACTCTTCTTGCTCGCAACAAGATCAGCATTGCTGACATCGATATTGTGATCCCACACCAAGCCAACCTACGCATCAACGAAGCTGTACGCGAGCGATTAGGTTTGCCTATCGAAAAAGTGTTCAATAACATTCAACGCTATGGCAACACGACGTCAGCGACTCTACCACTTTGTATGACCGAAGCAGAGGAGCAAGGCCGCCTCAAAAAAGGTGACCTTGTGATGACCCTAACTTTTGGATCGGGATTTACTTGGGGTGCAAACCTTATCCGTTGGTAGCATCTTGAGCTGCGCCTTGCGCATCGTAGTCTGCTAGGGTTGCACACAGACTATCATTGGACATTCCTCCACATCCACTCTCAGCCATAAATGGTGCTCGACTCATAAAGGATCCCATTGCTCCTGTGAAGAAGACGTGACCACGATTCGCATTTGCCCAATTGATACCGCTTGGTGTTTGGGTATACCAGCCTCCTAAAGTCACTTTGCTTAGGTAGGAGTGCCAACCAAAGAAGGTGATATCTACGACAGAATTTGTTGGTGTACGCATAGGACCACCAACAGCTCGGTGGGCAAGAGGGTGACAAGTACTTGCCATGAGTCGGCCTGCTTTATCGAGATTGTCTGCAAGAGAAAGGCTTGTTCCTCCGCATCCGGAGACATCTATGTTTGGAAATTCGGTCGTACGAGCTCCATATTGTGGATCCAAAGGCCATTCACTTGGAATTACATCTCCACGCCAAGGTGGCATTGCAACGCCTGCAAACGCTTCAAAAGCTTTCATCATACCTTCATGATAGCCTACAAACGGAACCCCAGAACCGGGCCCTTGACGTCCACCCGATGCACCGTTGACAGTATGCCAACTTGCATGATTCGTTTGTAATGTTGGGTTTTGATTCAGATACGCACGATGCACGACCAACCAAGCAGAACGAGCTTCTGAGCTCAACTGGCTCACATCTTGTATTTGAGGCCATGTGGGAGAGCTGCTTAGAGTTGCACGAGCTTGCTCCAAAGTCATACCGACAGAACCGAACGCATTTCCACGCAATTGTTGTCCTGAGCCTAGGTTCGTATTGCGACCAAATGCTGGAGTGTTGAAAGCTGGAGCTCCAAATTGCTGACCAAATGGATTTTGATTTACGAAAAAGGGTGCACTTGGATTGCCCAACCACGGGGTCTGCCCTGCAAAAACTTGAGCTGGACGAGGTGGAAGAAGGGGTGCTCCCCATCGACGACCTTTTTGTGCCTGTGCACCTGTTGCGGAGAGAAGAAGTGCAGATACGTGTAAGCCGGTGAGAACCCAAAACTTGCGAATGAACATATGGAACCCTTTCATGAATAAACGACTTCGGCTCCTTCTAAGCTTCTGTTCATGAGGGGGTTCTAAGATTGAATGCGAATTGACATATATTTATGGCGAGGAAGCAAATTTTCTAGACTGTATAATCTACACTTTCCGAGCCTCGACGAGCACGCAGGCACCCCAGAGAAAAACTTTGCTACGTTGCAGCGTAAAACCGTGACGAGGAAGCACCTCACCAAACTCCTTAAGAGTGTAAAAACTTTCAACACTGCGGGGCAGGTACTCATATGCTGCTTTGTCACTGAACAGACCACCGATGCGTGGCAAAATCACATGAAAGTAAAAGCGAAAAAGCTTGGACATCAGCCCTGAATGCACCGAAAAAAATTCCAGAACAAAGAGTGACCCACCTGGTTTAAGAACGCGACAAAACTCATGCAGAGCACGTTCTTTGTCCTGCACATTACGCAATCCAAATCCAATGGTCAGAGCATCAAAAGATGCGTCTTGCAATTTTAGACGTTCAGCACTCATAGATTTGAGAAGCAAAGACTTCTTTTGAGATTTCATCGGTGTTTGCAGTTTTTGCTCTGCAAGCTTAAGCATCTGCTTAGAGATGTCGACACCCGTAAAATCATTGTAGTCTCGACGTCCTTGAAGGGTGGTCAAGAGAATGTCTCCAGTACCACATGCAACATCGAGCAGCTTGCCTTGCTTAACGCGAGGAAGCCAACTCACGAGCGTTTTGCGCCAACGCCGATCTTGGCCTGCACTTAATAGTGTGTTCAAAAAATCGTAGCGTGAAGCAATACGGTCAAACATTTCGGCTATACCGATTTCACCTTTATGCAAAGAAGCTCTCTTGGTCGACATCGTGTTTCCTTTACAGCTAGAGTGGTGTTAGCGTGAGATGTTCCGACTGCAACCAATAGTCCGATCCCAATGCTTGGGATGCGGTGATTACACCGGGGCGTAAATCCCCCGTCAGCATACTTGCGATGAGTTTGAAAGCAACATCCAAAGCAAGATCAAATTCGCTGTGAGTGATTTCTAAACGAAGCGTCAGAGATTTACCAGAAGCATTCGTTGCTTTTCCCCAAACTGCGTATTTTGCAGGGTAGAAAGGTTTGACACCAAAGTGGCGGATAAGAAAATTATCTTGTGAGCGTAGCCACCGTTTGAGAATAGGAACATGTAAGAGCCAACTTATATTTTGAAAATCTTTACGCAAGCGCACTTCTTTTTCATCTGCTTTACGATAAAAAATAATATTAGGCACTCGCGTCGACTGCCACGCTGCAAGAATATCAGCTTGCTCAGAGGCGACTGTTAGAGTGTCTTCTCCATTGAAGCGCACAAGCAAGGTCTCAGCTGTAGACTTGGACTTACGTAATTTTCCACCCTCAAGAAGACGTCCACCTCGCTGCAAACTATTGACCATTGATAGGAGTGAGTTAAACGATTCTGAGCAAGCTAATGCGAGAGAGTTGGCATCTCTTAGATTGGATTTTAGACTTGCTGCAACAAAGTCACTTAGAATGACTGAAGGATGCAAACCCGGAATTGCTGAAAGCCCGGCAGCTTCAAAACGTGAAGCAAACTGCAAGAGGCGTTCGAATGAGAACAGATCGCTGCTCATATCAAGATAATGTGTTTTTGTCACAAGACAGGCTTTGAGCAAACGTAGATGGTCACGTCGACTGAGATTATCACATAAGACGACAAACTCGACAGATTCTAAGAAACTCTGAATTTTACGTGGATCATTCGCATTAAAAAGACAGCAACGTAGGCCGGTTTGAAAGGAGAGCTCCAAGAGCTCCTGACCGTGCTGTCCTGCCAATATGGGTTGGTAACCAAGTTGTAGAGCTTGGCTCAGAATTTTTTTTCCTGATACCGTTGAGGCACCATATATCATCCATTGTTTTTGCACAGGGGCATGTCCTCAATTGGCCGCATCTACTTGGAAGGGCATTATTAGGCGTAAGCATTTTTCACACAGACCTAAGAGTCTATCGAATAACTAGAAGAGCAAAGCGCCAGGGGAACCGCAGCAACGAAGCTATTGTAGTATTTGATAGGCCCTAAATGCAGATTATCGCAAAGGCCCCCCTTTGTTCTATCAAATTCTCTGCGCAAGCTGTGATCACTCCTTGCGTTAGAGATCCATACTCCGAGATGCGATCACCACGAAAATAGCAACCTTCATCAAACTATTTTTTTGTCTATAAAATCAGCATGATATAGCATCTATTCTCCTCGTTTCAATTTTATGCTCCAGAATTCCGATACCCTTTGCAGGGAGGGTACCATGAAAAATTTGATCTGCGCATCGGTAGGGTTTTTCATTGCAAGTTCTGTTTTCGCAAAGGAAGTCGAAGCAACTGCGGATAACGTGCAGATTCTTGCAGCAGCAAATCGTAGCGCTGCCGTTGTAGGGACATTGAGTAAGGGTGAATCTGTTTCTAGCAAAGATCGCATAGGCATGTACTGGCAGGTAACAACCAAAGATGGCAAAGATGGCTTTGTCAGCTTTACATCTGTAAAAGCTAAAAAAGAACAAGAGAGCGCAAGCTTGAGCGGAGCATTACGGGATGCTGTCCAAGAGCATCGCGATGAGAATGATCCTTCGAATGTACGCGCTCGTTCAACGGTGATGGGTGTGCGTGGATTGCAAGAAAGCAAAGAAGTCGGATTTGCCGGCAATGTGCGTCCCAATTTACGCTTGGTCTACAACTTAGAATCTTTCCCACTGAACAAGCAGAAGGTAGATGCGATCGGCACTAGCGTCCAAGCAGAGATTGCTCGCAAGATGAAAAACCATCCATGATCGGCATATACGACACTTCGGCGTAGCTATAATTAGCAGATATTCACTATTTCCTTGCTAGCCTCCTGCTTCATTCATTTGGGAGGCCAAGATGCGTTATTTGTTCCCCATCATCCTCATTTTCAACATTTCAAACTCTGCTTTTGCAAGTGGAGTACCTATCAGTCACGCTATTATTAAGCTTGTGACAGATGCTGTCGCTATGGGTACCCAAATTGCTGTACTACCAGTTGCTTTCGATCTAGTCGCTGAGAATGATCCAGGTCCCGAATTTACAAACTCAAGCTGCATCAGTGACTGCAAAAATATAGAAATAAAGGAC
The DNA here is from genome assembly GCA_964635325.1 of uncultured Pseudobdellovibrionaceae bacterium. Lineage (GTDB taxonomy): Bacteria > Bdellovibrionota_B > Oligoflexia > Oligoflexales > Bog-1112 > BOG-1112. The sequence continues at coordinate 10,279 of CAZWOL010000048.1, read as the reverse complement.
TCACTCAAAAACAATTCAAGGGTAGAGGAGGAAGAAAGAAGAGCATGCGAGACGGCATGCACGACTCCAAGCCTTGAGACACCACAGAGCACACGCTCAGAACTTATTAGAAGACTGAGTCAGGCTAGTTTGGGATTTGACTCACTAGCGGTAGTTTTCAATACATTTGCTGTCATATCATCTTGGATCATGGTACACGACATAGCATTGGGATATGATGCGCATCAAAATGCAAGATGCTCGCAATGGACCTTTGGTATCAGCATATTTTCCAGTCTATTTGCAATGATATTCTCTGGCGTAAATGAATGCATTCTAGGAAATTTTCTCTATACGCAAAGCGCAAACCTAAATTCAAGGTCCCTTCACAACATCTACTGGATGCTACCTGTAAATGGCATCAACTTTCTTTTGAGTTCTGTAGCTATGATTTACGGATTTGCAAAAGTCAAAAGTCTTTTACAACCTGAACCACGTCTACCAGGCTATGGGGCCCCTTAAGGCTAGTTCGTCTTAGCATCGATGAGATGCGTTTGTTGAACCTCTAGAATCTTTTTGCCTACCTATAGACTCAGTCCATTCGTATTAAAATATCACTAGCATTCATTCTAAAGAGTGTACGTTAGTGAGGCTATACATGCATCGAAGCCCATCGAGATTTTGGCTATTTTGCTTGTTTTTGTCGATTGCCTCTCAGAGCTTTGCAGAGGATCGAGTTCTCTCCGAAGCTGAGAAAAAGGCTGTTGATGAATACAAAAGCGAAGTGGAACTAGGCCGCAATATGGCTGGTCGTCTATTGCAATACTATGGCATCTACGGGGATGAAGATCTGATCGATTACATCAACACCGTAGGCAACTACGTTGCAAATGCGAGTGACTACAAAGATCGACGCTTCATGTTCACCATCCTTGACTCACCTATAGTCAATGCCTTTGCCTGTCCTGGTGGGTATATACTAATCACACGTGGGACCATCCTTGCAGCAAAGAACGAGGCAGAACTTGCAGCTATTTTAGGACATGAGATCACACACGTAGGCAAACGACATGTCTATACAACCCTAATTAATTTAGATGAAAAATCTCGCAACAAGCTTTCGAATGAAATCGATAAAAATCAAAAGACCGATTCGATTCTAAAAGTTAGACAACGCATTTCATCGAATGCAAACAGTGAGGCAGGCGCTCTATTGGCACGCTACTTATCGGGATCGACAGGGAGCAGTCTAAGTTTGCTTCAAGCAGCAAAAGCAGGCATGTCAATCATTTTAGACAAGGGACTCGACAAGTCTCTAGAATTTGAAGCAGACGATCTCGGAGTAAAACTTGCGGTACGAGCAGGCTATAGCCCGATGGCAATGGAAAATTTTTTGAATAGACTGAAAGAAGCTAAGAAAAAAGAGCTTAGCATGCTCGAGAAGACGCATCCCAAGATTGAAGACAGAGCAACTGCTGTTCTTGCTACCCTACAAAAAATTCAAGCACAAGACATCATCGGTGCTGATGGTGAAAATCGCTTCCTGAAAAGAACTGCAAAGCTACGCAAAACAACCGACCAAGATAGGAATTCACAATGAAAGTGCATCGTCTCCTACTCTGGACTCTCATGAATATGGCAGGCGCTGCATATGCCGACCAGTTTCATTATCACAACTTCCTAATCGGGGACCGAGCGATCGGCATCGGTGGAGCCTATACCGCAATCTCCGATGATGCTTCAGGTGTATTTTACAATCCTGCTGGTCTTGCATACGCACTGAACAACGATATATCGGGTTCGGCTAATGCTATTTATGGACGCAAAGTCATTTACAAAGAAGCCATTGCAAGTCAGGACTTCAAAGAAGAGAGCAGCGGCAGCGTACCTTCTTTTTTTGGGGGCTTGCAGAAGTTAGACAATATTCTCAACGGTCTCGTGTTTGCTTTCGGCATTTATACCGATAACAGCGAACTCAAAGATCAAAATGATCTCATCGAAGACAAGAACCTCGGCGTTCCAAGTCCATGCTCTAACGGAAAAACTCGCAACCCTTTTATACTCGAACGCTATCACCGAACTTCAAACCAACGCTCAACGACCCTCAACATCGCAGGAGGATTTGGATATCGGATTCTGCCTCGTCTTGCTGTTGGAGTGGGACTAAACTACATGAATGTGGATGAATTGATCCAAGAATACCAAGACGTCCGACAGCAAGCCAATGCCTGCAATGACAGTGGTGTGTCTGTCGACTACACTGCTGTTCGAGCACAAAATATACGTCAGCGTTTGGAAGCCTATGGTCTACAACCCGTTCTCTCTATGCAAGCTGTCATAACCGAACGTTTGTCTTGGGGCCTAACCCTGAAGGTTGGACAATATGTTTCTCAGTCACTCGACAACTCTTCGGAAGCTCGCAATATGCAGGCTGGTGACACCGATCAAAAGGCGATCGATGCAGCTTCGGCTCAAAACAAATCGGCTGTCACATCAGGTACAGCCATTTCACAAATCAATGATCATGTAAAATCACAAAAGCCTTTAGGCGAACCTGCGCTTGAGATCCGAACAGGGCTCGCTTATTTTCATTCCACACGCTTACTCCTCTCTGCAGATGTAAATTACCATGGAGCCGTAAGCAATGCTGAGGACATGGACACTCTTGGCAAGGCCTACGAGAAGCAAGCTGTCATCGACTACGCTGTGGGAGGGGAGTACTACATCACTCCGTCTGTTCCCATTCGCTTAGGCTGGTTTACCAACTACGATGCTCGACCAAAACTTGTAGCAGGGCAGCAGGGGCAGCGCGACCACATCGACTACAATGGAGAGAGTATCTTTTTAGCTTGGGTCCAACCCAACAGCCAGATCGGTGCAGGCTTTATTTTCCAACAGGGATGGGGTGAGGCCCAAAAGATTGGAAGCAGCGCGGTGATTCAGAAAGTTTCTGCAAGCTCCTACACTTTCGCCTTTTCTGCCACTCACAGCCTCTAGGTTGTCATTTTTCCTTGTTTAGTGAATGCATTTGATAGTAACCAGCGTTATGAGGTGACGTATGGAACTTATTCCGCTAACAAAAGATGGTTTAGAGTCTCTAAAAAGAGAGCTCGAGAATTTAAAGAACGAACGTCCTGCAGTAATCGCTGCAATTGCCGCCGCACGCGCGCATGGGGACCTACGTGAAAACGCTGAGTATCATGCAGCCCGTGAGAAGCAGTCGTTCTCCGAAGCCCGTATTGCAGACTTGGAGGACAAACTCTCACGCGCTCAGGTCGTGGCCATTCCGGATGTGAAGCCGGATAATGTGCGCTTTGGTGCCTGGGTGAGTCTAGTCGATGAGAAAGATGTACTCAAAAAGTACCGCATCGTCGGCGACTTAGAAGCTGATATCAAGAGCAACAAAGTCTCCATCAGCTCTCCTCTAGCTCGCGCCCTACTCGGTAAAATGGTTGGGGACCTTGTCGAGATCAACGCCCCAGGGGGCGCCAAGTCGTTCGAGATTGTCGAGATCGACTACTAATCTACGCTGAAGGTGAACATACACTCACCTTTTCTAACTTCAGGTCTTGCCTATTCTTTAATCAAATGCTAACCGTGATGCATAACTTCACAAATGTCCCCATAAGGATTTTTTATGCGCTCAGCTATGCTATCGCTTCTTTTGATCTTATCTAGCTATAACTCATATGCTTTTGCTAATTCATCTGCAGATCCTGTAAGCAAAGCAGAAGCTTCCGAATATAACTCAGAATATGAGCAGGGTTCAAAATCATCTCTTGCGATCGTTGCAGACTATGTATTTGAACGTGCCGCTTACATTGTTGCCGGTGGACTGATCCAATGGTTTTTGCAGAAGCATTTTCGTGCTCACCGTGATAACGCTGAGATCGTCCGTCTGCAAAACCTTCTATTGCATAGTCAAGGCAGCGAAAGAAATGCTCTGAATAGGTTACAAAAAATTGCTGAAGCCAACGAAGTATACAAAGAAGTTGCGATGGAGCGCACTCAAATGGTGCATAAGGTCACTAAGTACTTCTCAGAAGGTCGAGGAAATTTGATAGACGCTAATAAACGACTCCTAAGTGAGTTGGACGCATTCCGAATACGCTTCAAAGATCTAGCAGGTCTCGATAGCTCTATTCAACAACGTAAAACACAGCTTTTCGAGCTTAAAGGACAACTCCTAGCAGTCCATGAACGTTTACATCAACTCAAAAGCACCTCGGACTCCGTTATGTTTACAGGAATTCTAGAAACGTATAGGCAGACAGTAGAGACATTGTTGAAGGAGAAAGCCAGCGATTCAAAAGAATATCTGGCAACACTCAACGAACTTTTGGATCTTACAGCTGCGCAAAACTAAACTTTCTGCACAACGTATCCTCACATCCCTGTATCACGAAAAGATCCTCTAACGCCTCCATAGCAATTTTCGGCCTATCTTCAGCATCACCGATTGCATCTGTCCAATGGCACACTCAATTTTTCCTACCTAATGCCGAAGATAAGTGCAAGAAAATGTAAAGAGGTATTTATCAATGAACAAGCGCTTCATTTGCTTAGTCTTAATTCAAGTTTTTGCATACAATGCCTGTGCTAGAAGGACTCAGGATGGAGCTTTGACCGATAATCCCGTCTTAAATACAACATCACACATAGATAAAACTGCGGCAACAAATCCAGAATCAAATGACAAACAGTCCCAAACACAACCTTTTCTAGGTGTTCAGACGTTTTATATAATCGATTCGCATGAAACCAATCCAAATCTGAAGTTAGCAGATGATGAGGGAAGCAATACAATACTCGGAATATTGGGTGCAGCAGCAGCACTTGGTCTAGGTTACGGTTTTTATAAATTCGGCAAAGTAACCCCCCGCAATCCATCTCCACCCAGAAAATTGAATCGCCTAAACAATCTGGAAGAACAAAAACCAGTTGACACTTATTGGTTACAGGACTCCCATGGGGGGCTAACCGAAATCCCTAAGCCTGGAGAAACACCTACCACGCAAGCTCCTCTTCCAGAAGAAGTGACTACACTTCATACACAGACACTAGAAGAGGTAAGAATCCCACCGGGACAATCTGTTGTTGGCGTTGCCATTCCCGAAGAGATGTTGCCCGCTTCTTCTGGAAAGCCGGGGGAATTGCCTCCTCCTACAAAAGTACAAACTCCAGAGGGTGAACTTGTTGTTTCACCCGTAGCAAGAGCACCTTCCCGAGCAATTTTAGCTACAGTTCGTCGCTCTGTAGACTCTCCTCCCCCTCTTGTTACAAATGAGATGCTCGTAAAACTCGATCAAGCATCAGCTGAAATTCAAAACTATATTGAGGGTATACGAAACACAAATTGGGAGCTTTACAAAGAAATACGACAGTGGCCAATCAGACGTCTTGAGGATCTTCCTGCTACAGAGAGGGAGAAGCTTACAAATTTTGATAAGCAAATCCTTGAAGGCCTGCAAATAGAGAGTGCTTTATGGCTCTCAAGACAGAGGAGGATGGAAATTCGTGAAAACATCACTAAAACCCAAAAGAAAGAAATAGAAATTAGAGAGCAATTAAATGAAAATGATCGAGACACAGAAACGCTATTCAAGAAAACTTTTCCAGAAAAAGCACTACCGGAAAGCATAGAGAATAGATTGCAACAGATAGATGAACAATCTATGACTTATTTACAACAACAAGATCAAGCTGTTATTCAAAACATACAAGCTTTTGATTCCATGAACAACAAACACAACAACCGTGGTACTACCATTAGTCATGTGGACAGATTCTATGAAGATCTTCAGTCTCTTGATAGTAAGGTTCAAAAAATTCATGATGATGTGAAAAGTGGAATACGAACAGCCCTATCCTCCCAGAACTCGATTAAATTAATTCGTAATAAACGACAACAAATTGCAAAAGAAAAGAATGACTTAGCTGCACAAGCAACCAAAGATTCCAACTTACTTTCAGAGCAGATAAATAAAATTGACGAAATATACCAAAAAATCTTCCAGCGCTCCTTTAAGGATGAGCTTAATTCTGTTGCCCCTGTAACCATACACCCTTAGGTGCTGTTTGCCCCATATTAGCGAGCCATTCTTCGATACTATTCATGTCATACACAGCAAAATCAGCATCAAAGCCTGGCGCAAGAGCGCCTTTTTTTGTGCCTAAATGAAGAGAGCACGCTGGCACATAAGTGATGGCTGCCAATGCTTGAGCAGGAGTGAGATGACAATGCACAGCTGCGACGGATGCAAGTTGCGCTAGGTTCATCAGACAACTGCTTCCCGGATTGTAATCCGTTGCGACTGCAACTGCACATCCAGCTTTGAGAAAGGGTCGAGCGTCGGTGAAAGGAATACCGGTATAAAGCGAAGTACCGGGGAGCAGCGTTGCGATTGTTGCGGACTCTGCTAACGCTTTTGCCCCTTCCGCACCAGCACACTGCAGATGGTCTGCACTGCTAGCTTTCCAACGTGCAGCAGCGATAGTTCCACCTGCAAGTGCAAATTCGTCAGCATGCACTCGGATGCCGAATCCGAGTTTTTTTGCAGTGCTCATAAAGGATTCGAGTTGCTCTGGTGCATAATAACCTTTGTCTATGAAGGTGTCGACGAAGCTGCATAAGTTTTCTTCAACAAGTTTGGGAAGCAAACGTTTTTCGACATCAGCAATATACGACGCTAAGTCTTCAAACTCTGGAGAACGATCATGCAATGCAAGGCACGTTGCTACAATATGTGAGGTTGTTTGTGTTTGTACTTTTTTTAAGATTCGAGCGAGTCTCAGTTCTTCTTCGACGGAAAGACCGTAACCCGTCTTGATTTCGACCGTAGTCACACCCCAACGGCGAAAGTGTTCTATGCGCTGCTGGCAGGAACGAATCAGATCATCATCACTTGCACTACGCGTAGCTTGCATTGTCGAACGTATGCCTCCACCTGCTGCTGCAATCTCCTGATAAGTAGCACCTCTCAGACGCTGTGCAAACTCATGGTGTCGTGAGCCTGCAAAGAGAGTATGCGTATGCGAATCGACAAGCCCTGGAAGCATGAGTCGGCCTTCGAGATCTATACTAAGATCCGCTTGTTGCAATGCCGAAGGTGGTGGAGGCATAGGACCGAACGAGTGAACTTGTCCTTGTTCATGCAGAAGCCATGCATTCTTTAGTATGCCAAGGTCCTCATCATTCACGGAATGCACTCGTTGCTCTCGTGCAAGCGGTTCCATGGTCACTAGGGTTCCAATGTTTTCAATGATGGTGCGCATTTCAACTCCGAATTAAGAATTATGATGTTGTAACGCTTTGCTTGACTTAGTCAATAGACTTAGCTAACCTAAATCATGAATATTGCAGCATGAGGCTTCGACTATGAAGGTTGTCACAATTCATCAAGCTAAAACCAATCTTTCGCGCCTGATCCAGGAAGCGCTTTCTGGAGAAGATATCATTATATCGAAAGGAGCCGAACCGCTTATCAAATTAGTAGTCATACAGAAAAAAAAGAAGCGCCTCTTTGACCTCTTCAAAGGAAAAGTTAAAGTTGCGAAGAATTTTGATGAAGAGATCAGCGATTTTGACGAGTATCAAAAGCCATGAAATACCTGCTCGATACTCACATTTTGCTTTGGATGTCAGCTGACCAAAGTCAACTCAGTCGAAAAATACGGACTATTTTGAGTAATGAAAAAGCCGAAGTCTATTTAAGCCTCGCAAGCATTTGGGAGATGGCTATTAAAATTTCATTAGGGAAATTGGAAATAGACTTAGAATTGGAAGAATTTATTCAAATTCAAGTTATAGACAACAGTATTCGTGTACTACCTATAACAAGAGAACATCTTTATACTCAGGTCGATCTACCTTTCCATCATCGAGACCCCTTCGACAGACTTCTAATCTGCCAAGCTATAGCCGAAGACATGGCCCTACTGACTGCAGATAAAATCTTCAAAAAATATAATGTGAAATCTATCTTCTAAGAATCTCGCTTGCGTTTTCGAGGTTCCGTTAGATCAACGGCTGCGGGTGGATCTGGGAGCCGGTTTATAAAATATATAAGCACTGCAATCAACGGAACGTGACTCACTGCTGTTACGCTTGCTCGCACAGATTCCAAAGCACGACCAACCATGCTCTCTGTTCCAAAAGCGTTTGTTAAATCTTCAAACTCTATATAGCTAAAAACAATAGGTGTTAGGCACAGAGGGAGAAACTCCTGGATGCGTAAATAGTATGCGGTACGCATTTCATCGTAGAGAGCTAGCAAAAAGTTGCCATGAGGATGGAGTTCATTTTCAAAATCCCTCCAAAGGCCTGGAAGACGTGCACAAATCAAGGCATTTTCGACAGACTGCGCAGAAAGACTTTCTCGCAATCTCAAAAGGAATGATATGCGTTGGAAGGGATTCAACTGGAGGAGTAGCTCTCGCAACTCTCTATGCGCAGGCCCAGTCCCCGATAAAATATAAAACCTCATCGCCCCCAAATAATCTTGCTGCATCTGATTATACAGACCCAAATGGAACAAGGCTACTTCATTAACTTGATCTGCAGAACTTTGACACCAAGGCTTTGCCTTATCTTCATCATCAGCACCCGCGAAAGCAAGACATGAAAAAAGAAGTGAAACAAGTAGAATCAAACGTATTTTCATAATTTTCTCTAAAAATGGGTGAATACCTTTTTATATCTGCGGGCTAGGATAAGGTCAAGCTCCCTATATGTTGAGTTTTTGGAAGATGCGCCGATGAAAATGATGAGATCCATTGGTCCCTAGGTATTAGCTTTGTTTATTTTACGTCTCATTTTTATAGCTTTCGTGTTGGTATCCTTTGCAAGCCATGGGTATAGCAGTGAGAAAGACCTACGTTCTCCAACATTGTTTTTGGATCTTGGAGGTGGTTTTGCAACCTACAAAAGCAAATTGGTCAAAAGCAACGATACAGGTGTAAGCACAGGCTATTCGCTTGGTATGAATGGAGGAGATACCTTCGATGTGGGAGCTTCGCTACGCAGCGAAAGCAATACAACCGCATTCGAATATGGTGAAAACAATACAACAAGCTCCATACAAACCACGTTTCAAGACTTGATACTGGGCGCACGTTATGGATTTGTGTACGGTGGATTTACAATTTCACAGACGCAAATGAAAGTAAAACGTTACGGAGTCAACTACCTTGACATACTTGGGTCTGGTTATGGTGCGAATGTAGGAATGGATTTTCTTATTGGACGCTACGGCAAAATATTTTTAGATACGGTCTTTGTCGCCACTGGTCAGGTTAAGGAATCTGTCCAAGACCCAAGCATAAAGAGTGCTGTTGGCCCCCGTACTGACATCTATTTCGGTGGCATGATCCCACTCACCAAATCTCTACTCAATATGACATTTGGCTACAAGATGCGCACATACTCGATTTCAGTAGGAGGAACCTCCTACGCAGAATCACAAAGCGTAACGTGGATTGGCCTGAGCCTCAACGGCTACTTCTAAACCGATTTCAATTCAATCATCTCGATTTAAAAAAGTTGACAAGTAATCCCTTTTAGGGTTACCATGTTTATGCCTAAATAAAACTACTCGTTTATTCGATTGGGTTACTACGGAGAATGGCTTGCGAAATGTAGTTCTTTTATCAAAGCGGGCGGAAAAGGAATTAAAGTTGGCTCCACCCCAGGTACAACAAAAAACCGCTTTCTGGAAAAAACTTGTCGAAACACAAGGCCTGAGAAAAACCAAGTTATTGAAAGGTTTCCATGATGAGCCATTAAAAGGTAAACGAAAAGGCCAACGTTCGATTAGGCTTAATATTCAATGGCGAGCAATTTATGAAACATGTATTGGAAACGATGGATACGAGACTATAGAACTTGTAGATATTGTCGAGATCACACCTCATAGGTATTAGGGAAAAAAATGGCAACCAAAAAACAAAAAAACTATCTCGATGTTGTTTGGGACCAGTCCACACTCGGTTCTATGATTTTTTCTTTGCGTCAGTGTGATGGAATCAGTCAAACACAGTTGGCTGAGCAAATCGGTGTCTCTAAGCAATTTCTCAATAGCGTTGAGAAAAATCGCAAACGCGTTGGCATCAAATTTGTCCAAAAAATTGCAGAAGCTTTGGACTACCCGATTGAACCTTTTTTGGAGCTGTTAGTTAAAGATCAGATTGCAAAAGAAGGATTGAAAGTGAACGTATCTATCACAGCTATTGCTAGACCTTAGCTTATATCTATAGCCTTGCTTAGTAAGCTTTACTCAAATTCCTAAAAGCCAAACATATA
>CAZWOL010000047.1:0-23575 GCA_964635325.1 uncultured Pseudobdellovibrionaceae bacterium | reverse complement strand
AATTAGCGGCAGCTATGATGCTTTTGCCTAACGTTTAACCTTCAGTTCGCATTAACTATAGGAGAGCTGCGAATTATTTACTATGTGATTTTTTTTGAAAATACAAACAATTCTAATTGTTTCCTATGAATGTTTTCATAATGTGCTCTGTATTGGTAAAGCGCTAGAGGCTCGCTGTAGCATGCAAGACAGCCAAGTATGGCCTCGCTCTGCTGACTTGTTTTGTTTCGCAAGTCAAAGCAGTAGCTGCGATTGCACACAAGGTTGCCCGTCGCATCGATCTCCACCATCGCAATATGATCCGCATTCAGATCCAGGCCTATAGCCCCCTTCCACCTTGATGTCGTACGTGTAGGTACAGCTTCTTCAAAGACAGCCTGAAGATAAGAACCCTTGTCACGCTCTAAGATGCGATAGCTGATGGGCTTGCCAATGCGTACATCTTTTTTCTTTTTGCTATTGTATTCGAATTCTTCAAATTTATGAGCAGCAAGGAAAAGATCTTCACCGTATGGGAAATAGATATTAGAAATGACAATATGCTGCCAAACTTCTCCTGCAGCGCTTCAGGAGCATTCAAACGCAGAGTTTTCATCAGAGAATCAAATCGAGCATTACGATTACGCCCCCGCTCCTCATGCGAGCCTATCCAAAAAGAATGATTCGCGGGATGTCCGACTTCGAAAGGTGGCAGATCAGATGAGCGCCGAGATATCCGCCAATCTCTGATGGACGTTTTTTGGGCGTTCCAAAGAGCTTTTCTCAGCGTAAAGATCGGCTCTAGATATTGTAATTGTTGATTTTACTTAAGAATTTGATGGTCGGGGCGACAGGATTTGAACCTGCGACCTCACGCCCCCCAGACGTACGCGCTACCAGGCTGCGCCACGCCCCGACATTTTTGCAGGAAGCTGAGAAGTGTCAGACTTAGCATAAATTTCCCGCTCGGTCAAAGCTCTAGAAATTCCGCGCGTTGTGGTTTGCTGGGAAATATTCGATCCATTGAGTCCTGGAGAGAATTCTTGCTAGAATGAAGCCTGGATCGAGCCATTTTCATTTCCATCGGAAGATCACGTGCTCCGAAACCTACTCTACATCTTAGTAGCGTTCAGTCTTAGTCAGCCAGCCCTTGCTTTGCTACGTCTGCCCGAAGACTTTCATATGCCGCCGGACGTTAGTCGTAAGGTTGATTTTTGGGAGAAGATATTTTTCAAATACCCTGCGAGTAGTGTGCTGATTCACGACATCGAGCATGCTGAAGTCATCATCGACATTATCGATTTTGTAGCACTTGCGCGGCAAAAAAAGGTTAAGGAAATTAACTGGGGCGCGAAAGACAAAATAACACAAACCTATGTGGAACGTTATTCCCTTGCATTAGAACGCTTCAAGAAGTATCAGCGCACAGCACTCAAGTTTGGGCCCATAGAAGAACGTATTTGGAATGTTTACTCGCGAACGCCGCAAACTTTAGCTGAACTCTATGACGGAAAGGTGCGCATTCGTGCCCAAGCAGGCCTTGCGGATCAGTTCATTCGAGCGGCAAATAGAGCTCAATTCTATCTGCCCTATATGGAGAAAATTTTCCAAAACTATGGTGTTCCTCCAGTCATCACTCGCCTACCTTTTGTAGAATCGATGTTTGATTTGAGTGCACGCTCAAAGCAAGGTGCTGTAGGTATTTGGCAGTTTATGCAACTCACTGCAAAGAAGTACTTACGAGTCACCCATCTGATTGATGAACGACGCTCTCCCTTTAAAGCGACACGTGCAGCTGCGAAGTATTTGAAAAATAGTTTTGAACAACTCGGTTCTTGGCCGATTACGGTGACAAGTTATAATTACGGTGTAAACGGGATGATGAAAGCAATCAACACCCTGAATACGCGCAACCTTGACTTTATTATTAGTAACTACAAAGCTCCAGCATTTCAGTATGCGAGCAAAAATTTCTATGCAGAGTTTGTAGCAGCGGTATTGGTCTACAATCGTCTAGCAGAAAGAGGGTTGATCAGTTCTCCAGACAAAAATACAGAGATTAAATCCTTTATACTCAACCGTCAGCTTTCTCTTGGTGAGTTGATCAAAGCATCGGGTATTAAGGAAGATGTCTTTAAACGTTACAATCCATGTCTTAAAGAAATTGCTTTCACACATTTTCGCCATGAGAAGTTGCCTATACCCTACGAGATTTTTCTTCCGAGCCAGCTAGCAAATTTTGCAGAAAAGCAAATCAATCGTCGCTACGCTTTAGCCACTGGTCGAGATCATAGGCCTTGATCGACTTCGTTTGTCTTGATATCTGAATTTGCTTTTCTTATTGGAGTAGCCACTTGCTGTGAATGCAGCTCGGAACTGTCGGTGTGCTGAAGAAAAAATCATTGTCTTCAAGTTGTGGGCGCAGCGGCTCTCTTGCTTGCTTTCTAAACTGTTAGAAAGTATTGCAAATTAACTCGTTATTGAATACCAACGAGGAGCACATTTTTGGGGGCTTATGATGGAATGTTACGAGTTTGAAGTTTCTCTACGTGGCTTAAAACCGCGAGTTTGGCGTCGATTTAGACTTAAAAAGACAGCTACCTTTCAGGATCTACATGAGGCAATCCAGGATTCGTGTGGCTGGGAGAACTGCCACCTTTTTTCTTTTACATCTGATTTTGGACGCTTTAGAGAAGAAATTGCATCAGGTAACCCGATGGGAGAAAGTTACGAAGGCGCTGAAGCGCCACCAGCAACTCAGGTAAAGCTGAAATCGTATTTTGAGCATTCTGCGAAGTGTGGGTACACCTATGATTTCGGGGACGATTGGGAGCATGATGTGAAATGCAAACCCGTAACCTCATCCGAAAAGTTCACACGTAAGCTGATTGCAGGGCAGGGGCTATTTCCTCCCGAAGACTGTGGCGGTCTTTATGGATACCAGAGATGTCTCGATATTTTATCGGGAAAAGAAGAAGACGAAGATGACCTAAAAGAGTGGCTTGGTGATTGGAGTCCAGATGATTTCTCCCTCGACGAAACAATGTCAAATTTCGATGCTTAAACTCCTTTTTACGCTGTCTCATCCAGTCGGTTGAAGCAGAACGCATAGTCGCTACGAGATTTTTCTTCCGAGCCAGCTAGCAAATTTTGCAGAAAAGCAAATCAATCGTCGCTACGCTTTAGCCACTGGTCGAGATCATAGGCCTTGATCTGTTCAATTTTATCTGCACCAGCGCATTCATTGCTTCTCGAAGGGGTTTTGTGGGATTGAGGTCGTTGCACCGGGACAAAAATGAAGATGAATTGCAGAACATAAGAGCTTGCTTCGATTTTTCAAGCCGTAATTTCGAAGCGTCCTCGAGAAAGTTTTTAAGTCGTGTCGGTAGTGTTCCGGCTGCGATAGAAAATAAGTATGTATTGTTTGCGATATTTTTTGAATATTTCTCTCTTAAACAACCGAGAAAATTTTTCTAGAATATCCGATTTGTTTTTGGTTCCATTTGATGTTTGGAGTCTTTTTGTTTGCGTGTAGGTTTTCTTTGAATTGGGTTATCCATCCGAGTCCGGTGCTTGTATACGCATTAAACAGTCAATGTAAGGGGTACAGACTGCGCGAAATTTAATCAGAGTTGCTTAATTGAAGTGCAGATAAACCTCTCCTAAAGAGTTATTTTTGCCTGCCAAACTTTTGTTTTCATGCTAGTTTGCTAGCTTTCTAGCCTACAATCGAAGGTTCCTTGATGTTTGATTTTGCGGATAATAGAGACGGAGACCTGACACAGTCGAGTTGGTCAGCGACAAAATATACGCCGATGTTTAGTGCTTCGGAAATTTGCCAAGGCGTATCCCTATTCCGCTCCACAACTCATGTTCTTTTCGATCGCAAGCGAAACGCTCTTGGTCTTGGTATTCAAGGAAGACGATCTGAAGCGAACGAACGCGGTGAATTCAATATTGTCGCGACGCTTCCTCCTCTATTTCCTGAGTGGCTTGGAGATCGAAGTTTTCAAGAAACCCATAGCGTACGCTTTCCCTATGTTTGTGGAGAGATGGCGAACGGCATCGCAAGTCCTCGTATGGTCGTTGCAGCAGCACAGGCGGGCCTTCTGGGATTCTATGGATCTGCAGGCCTTTCGTTAGCAGCTATTGAAGCGGGTATCGATGAAATTCAGAGCTCAATCCCTCATTCGACATGGGGTGCAAACCTCATTCATACTCCGCTCGAACCTCATCTAGAGCAAAGTACCGTCGACCTTTTTATTCGTAAGTCCGTCACACGAGTCTCTGCATCTGCTTTCATGCGTTTGAGTCCAGCTCTTGTGCAGTATGCATGTACAGGTTTGAAGATGCAGAATGCAAAACCTGTGCGTACTAACTACCTTTTTGCAAAAATATCCCGACCCGAACTAGCTCGGGTTTTTATGTCTCCTCCACCGGAGAAGATGCTCGCAGATCTAATTAGCGAGAAGAAAATCACTATTGAAGAAGCGAAAATAGCTCGCATGCTTCCACTCAGTGAAGACATCACCGTCGAAGCGGATTCTGCAGGGCATACAGACAATCAAGTTTTACCTGCAATACTCTCTACTATACTTGAGCTACGCAATCAGTTGCAAAAGACACATCGTTACACACGAAAAATTCGTGTTGGTGCAGCCGGTGGTATTGGAACTCCAAGTGGTGCAGCAGCTGCATTTGCGATGGGAGCTGCGTACATACTGACAGGTTCTGTAAACCAGTCCTGTGTTGAGTCCAACCTCGATCCACTAGCACGTAAGATGCTTGAAACGGTAAGCTTTGGTGACACAATGATGTGTGCTGCTGCCGATATGTTTGAGCAGGGTGTTAAGCTTCAGGTCCTCAAACGCGGTACACTCTATGCTGTACGTGCGAACTGGCTATACGAACTTTATCGATCCCACGACTCTCTCCAAAGTCTGAGTCCTGCGATTCTACAACGTTTGGAGACGGAAATCTTTCGTATGCCTCTTGCGGATGTCTGGACGCAGACAAAAAATTTCTGGGAAAAACGTGACCCACAACAAATTATCAAAGCAAGTCGTGAGCCTAAACATCTCATGGCTCTAATTTTTCGCTATTATTTAGGTCTGTCGAGTCGCTGGGCCATCCAAGGTCTGCAAGAGCGACAGTTTGACTACCAGATTTGGTGTGGTCCAGCTCAAGCTGCATTCAACCATTGGGTGCGAGGCACTTTCCTTGAAAAAGTCGAAAATCGAACCGTTGGACTCGTAGCTCTCAATATTCTAGAGGGTGCTGCTCACATACTCCGAGCAGGACAGTTGCGCTCTTTCGGTGTTCCAGTTCCCGATGAAGCATTTGAATTTCAAGCTCAGCGACTTCGTATTGAACCCTGCTTAGAACGAGATAAATCCTATGTCTGACAAAGCTTCTGAAGCGAGTCATTTGCAACCTTGTGATATCGCAATCATCGGAATTGGTTCTCTTTTCCCGGGCGCAAGAGATAAGAGTGAATTTTGGAATCTTATTTTTGAAGGCCGTGATCAGATCGAAGAGATCCCATCTTCGCATTGGAGTACCTCCGATTATTTTGCAAGTGATCCTCATGCCAAAGACAAGACCTACTGTCGTCGAGGAGGATTTCTTCCGACTGTACATGTCAATCCACTCGACTTTGGTTTGCTTCCTTCTGCTTTGACAGCTACCGATACTGGACAGATACTTGGGTTGCTCGTTGCAAAGCAAACCCTCGGTGATAGTTTTGAGTCTGAGCAATGGAACGTCGATAGAGAGCGTATATCCGTTATTTTAGGTACGACCGGAGCCACCGAACTCATCACTGATATGGCCTCACGTATGGAAAGCCCCAAGTGGTTGCAAGCTATGCGTGATGAAGGAGTAGCTCCCGAGCAGATCGATCGTATTGGTGCACGCGTGAGCGCACTCTATCCAGAATGGCAGGAAAGTACCTTTCCAGGCTTGTTAAGTAATGTAATTGCAGGTCGCATTGCGAATCGACTCAATCTACGTGGTACTAATTTGGTGGCAGATGCTGCATGTGCAAGTTCATTTGCAGCTTTGCAGTTTGCGATCAATGAGTTGGTTCTCAAACAATCCGACCTTGTTATTAGTGGTGGTGTCGATACGCTAAACACTATTTTTATGTATCTTTGTTTTAGCAAGACACCTGCGCTCTCACCCTCCGAAGAATGTCGACCTTTTGCTGCAAATGCAGATGGCACTCTCATCGGAGAGGGGGTGGGCATGATCGCACTCAAACGTCTCAGTGATGCCGAAAAAGCTGGGGATCACATTTATGCTGTGATTAAGGGCCTTGCAGCAAGTTCTGATGGTCTTGGTAAAAGCATCTATGCGCCGATGGCAGAAGGACAGGAGCGAGCACTCCGTAAAACATATGCTTATGCAGGATATGCTCCGCAAAGTGTTGAACTTGTCGAAGCACATGGTACGGGTACACGAGCAGGAGATGCGTGTGAGCTCGAAAGTTTGCACAAAGTCTTTGCGAGTTCAGATTCAAAAAAATGGTGCGCCATTGGTTCTGTGAAATCGCAGATTGGGCATACGAAAGCTGCAGCTGGTATTGCAGGCTTGATCAAGGCAACGCTCGCCTTGCATAACAAAGTTATTCCTCCAACGCTGAAAGTAAGTCAACCGAGTCCCCGTCTGCAAGATGCGTCGAGTCCCTTCTATATCAATGCACAGAGCCGTCCTTGGATTCGAGATGTGTCTCATCCTCGTCGGGCAAGCGTAAGTTCATTTGGGTTTGGTGGATCCAACTTTCATGTCACATTAGAAGAATATGTCGGTGTGCATACCAAAAAGAAAATGCGTTCATTTAGTTCCGAACTGTTTCTTTTTGGTGCGGCAACCAAAGACCAGTTGGTGAAGTGCCTAGAAGATTTTGTACAAAATAGAGATGTTTCACTCTCTTTGCATCAAAGGGCAGAAGCAAACGCTGCAAAATCCATTTCTGATAAAACTCATCGACTCGCAATTGTTGCACGCTCACTCGCTGATTTAGATGCAAAACTTGCCTATGCATTGCAAGAGCTTGCCGGTGAGAGCGATGCTTTCTCACTATCGTCAGGAAGCTACTATTCTACGAAGGTCTCGTCAGGCAAGCTTGCTATGCTGTTTCCGGGACAAGGCAGTCAGTACGCTGCAATGAGTGCAAACCTAGCTATGAAGTTTAGTGCGGTTCGAGAGGTTTGGGATGAAATTGCTGGAGTTTCACTTGCACAAAGTGATCTAAAGCTCCACGATGTTGTTTTTTCCAAGACACATTTTGATGAACAGCAAGCTAACAATGATAAGCTGCGTTTGCAAAGTACAGAATGGGCTCAGCCAAGCATTGCAGCAAGTTCTGCAGCAATGCTTGCTCTGCTGCGTGCATTTGGATTGAATGCAGATTGCTATGCAGGGCATAGCCTTGGTGGTCTAAGTGCACTTTATGCTGCAGGGGCTATCGGCTTAGAGGATTTGATAAGGATTACGCGTCAACGTGGGCTTTTGATGAGTGATGCAGCTTCGCATTGGCCAGGTGGAATGCTTGCAATTGCATCTTCTCAAGAGCTTTGCCAGGACTATTTGGCTAAGAGCGGTAGTAGTGCAACAGTCGCGAATATCAATGCGCCAGACCAAACTGTGCTTTCGGGTGATGAAGAATCATTAGAGGTTCTGACCCGTTTTCTAAAGACCAATGGCATTGCTTACAAACGACTGCCGGTCCATTGTGCCTTTCATTCCCCTCAATTAGCAGGGGTTCGTAAACCATTTTTTGAATTTCTGCAAAGCATTCCCCTTCAGCACGCACAGCATCCTGTGCTTAGTGGGCTTAATGCGCAGTCTTACAGTGGTGATGCATCAGAGATTTGTCATACCTTGGCTGACGAAATCTGCGCGCCAGTGCAGTTTGTAGCAATGATTCAAGAACTCTATGCTCGTGGTACACGTGTTTTTGTTGAAGTAGGTCCGCGTAATATTCTGACTCAACTTGTGCGTCGTATCTTGGGTCAACAGGATTTTTTAGCTTTGGCTGTAGATGAAGCTAAAGATTCTGAATTCAGCCTGTGGAATACGCTTGCTCAGCTTGCTGTTGCCGGTGTACCGATCAACTTAGAATATCTTGGAAGCGAATTTGCGAGCGAGGCTCTGCCTGCAGTCGCTGGTTCTTATACAGTCGCTGTCAATGGAGCGAATATTCGGCCACAGTCGGTGAGCCCTGCTCCGATAACAGCAGAGAAAAAACATGAACCGATTGCGGTTCCTAAACTCAACGAATCAAAGAAGGAAAGACCTCATATGGACTCACGTGAAACAAAACCTAGCGACTCTCGACAAAACGCTCCTGTCTCCGTGAGTTTGCTCGATACAGCAAGACAAATTCATTCCGAACTTGCTCGCACTCATAATGACTTTCAAAAGACAATGAGTGAGAGTCATCTTGCATTTATGAAGGCCACTGAAAATTGCTTAGGTATGATCTTTCAGTCAGGAGCGCAGGTTCCATATGTTGAAACAAGCTATGTTCGTGAAGTTGAGCCCATTTTACAGAGCCCTAAACAAGCCCCATCTTTAGCTCCTGCACAAACCCCTGTACAGACGGCTCCTATGGTTCAGGAAATCATAAAAGTAGAGCCACCTGTGGAAGATGCATTCAAATTTCCATCGCTTAAAGCTCCTGTGCAAGTGGCTGCCCCCAAAGCCCCAGACCTGCCTGTTTCTTCGCTTATTTCTTCGGTAGAAAGCGAAGATCTAGGATCGGTCTTGATTTCTGTAATTGCAGATAAGACGGGCTATCCCAAAGAATTGATCAAACTCGATATGTCTCTCGATACAGATCTTGGTATTGATTCCATCAAGCGCGTGGAGATATTTTCGCATCTTGCTGACAAATTGCCCGAAGCAAAATCCATCGATTCACAGGATATGAACAAACTGGGTACTCTTTCAGAAATTGTTAGTTTTCTTGCTGCATCAAGTTCGCAAAGCGTAATGCCTGCAAAAAAAAACTCGAGCGCCCTGAGCGGCTTCATGTCCAACGTGTAGATGCGCCTCTTCTAGGGCTGCATCAGGACCTTCCTAAGTATAAGCTCTATCTGATTACCCGCGATCAAAGTGGGGTTTGTGAGCAACTACAGTTTCTTCTCGGGAGAAATGGATTTCAATCTCGCATCGTTGGCATTGCAGATCCGCTTCCTGATCAGGGTATAAGCGGGGTTATCTGTCTTGAAAATTTGAATATCATGGATGCAAGCGAATCTTTAGCGAGCAACGCTCGTATTTTTGATTTCGTTCAAACATTGAGTGCAAAGCTTTCATCACATAGCTCGTATTTTTTAAATGTTATGCGAAGTGATGAGACCTATGCTCATGCTCTCCAGGGTGGCGCTTGGGGATTGGTGAAGACCGCTATTCAAGAATGGCCACATACATTCGCAAAATGCATGTCGCTTTTTATACAAAATCGTTCTTCTGTAGAGATCGCAAAGTTGATTTTCAACGAAATGATTCTAGGTTCTTTGGAGTCTGAAGTAACTTACGATGTTGACGATCGTCGTCAAACTTTTGCAGCTCTGCCAAAGAAGGTCGATACGGATCATCCTCTCCACTTGCAAAAATCCGATTTCCTTGTGGTGACAGGTGGAGGTCGAGGTATTACGGCAAGCTGTTTGATCGAACTTGCCAAGACCGGCCCCTGCAAAATACTTTTGTTAGGTCGCAGCTCCTTGATGAATACAGATCGCAAGGAAGAATTTGCGAATGAAGATGAAGTACGTCGTTATGTTCTTTTGGCAGCACAGCGACAGAGTGAGCAGCTGAGCCCTCGTCTCTTGAAAGATCGTGTGTCTCAAATCATGAACAGTCGAGATATCTATAGAACTCTGACACAGCTTCAAACCCTAGGATGTGAAGTCCATTACGAAGCCGTCGACTGTGCTGATTTCGAAGCTTTGAATGTTGTTTTGAATCGTATGCGCAAGCAATGGGGGCCGGTACGAGGGCTCATTCATGGTGCCGGGGTGATTCATGATCGTTTGTTGGGTGAATTAAGTACCTGGCAATACGATGCTGTCTTTTCGACAAAGGTTCAAGGAGCTTTGAATCTTCTGAAAGCAACGGAGAAAGATCCGTTGCAATTGCTATGCTTCTTTTCTTCAGTTGCAGCACGCTGGGGCAACAAAGGCCAAAGCGTATATGCGATGGCCAATGAGATTCTCAACAAACTTGCGCACGAAGAAGCTAGGAAACGTCCGCATTGTCGTGTCAAGAGCATCGGTTGGGGGCCTTGGCAAGGTGGTATGGTCAACGACGCTCTGCAGAAAGTTTTTGAAGAACGCAAAATCGGGTTGATTCCGATTGAAGCTGGTTGTCAGAGTTTTGTCGAAGAACTTCAGGACTCAAGTGTTGAAGTTTTACTGGCGCAAAAGCCTTTTCTTGCATTTCCAAGTCTAAAAATTCCACCCATTGCTGTGCCTTGGGAACTAGCAGAAGAAGAATTTCATCTGGGCGATCATAGAATCAGGGGCATCAAGGTTGTTCCGTTTGCTGTGGTATTGGAATGGGTGATGCGGATCTCACAAGGATTGCGACCGGATCTGCAGGCGATATCCTTGACTCAGTGTGTTTGTTATCATGGTATTTCTGCCCAAAGTGATGGGAAGGGTCCCAAAAAAATCTCTTTCCATTTGCAAGACCATCTCATGAATGCAGACGAGGCCATTTTGAATTGGGAGTTGAAATGTGCTAATCGCAAACATTACAAGCTTCATATTCGTCTCTCGCATTCTATAAACAATCCTCTAATTCAAGTGCCCATTCCGACAAAGAACAAAACGAATGCATCCATTTACGATGGAGAGGTGCTTTTTCATGGATTGGAATATCAGATTTTGGAGGATCTTTCGGAGATCAATCCCGATAGTCTGATGGCAAACATAAGAACTCTTCATTCGCGAGCGATGATTTTAGATGGTGGTATTCAACTTGCACTTTTGTGGATGTGGAAACGATTTGGACGAGGCTCACTTCCTTCGAGTATTCAGAAGCTTGATATTTTAAACGCATTCTCATCTCGAGATGAAAAAATTTCTGTCCAAGTTATTGCGACCAAAAAATCACCCACAAGCGGAGAGTTTAGCGTTGTCTTTAGAGATGAATCTAAAGAGATCTTAGCAATCATCGAAGGTCTGCAATTGACGAGCTATTTTGAAAAACCCTTTCCTAAAGAAGCAGTCATAGCATCTGCGGCTTTGGCTTTGCACTGAGGCGTCGGATGAAGTTCAGTCCTATTGCAATTGTTGGACAAAGTTGTGTGCTCCCAGGAGCGTTTAGTCCTGAGGAGCTTTGGCAGGGTCTTGTTGAAGGATGTCGCTATTTCTCAAAAGCAACGTCAGCAGATTGGTCATTCGCACCTGAGAGTCTTGTCGAAAGTGGTGCTTACAAGACGGATAAAGTACCTCATACCCAGGGGGCTTATGTTCGTGGATTTGAAGAAATCTTCGATGCAAACGGTTTTGCCATAGATACTGATTTTATTCAGAGACTAGACCCTCTTTTTCAATGGGTACTGCATTGCGGACGAGAGCTTTTGCGTGGGTTTAAATGGAAAGAATATTCTAAACGAACTGCAGTTGTTTTAGGCAACTTGAGTTATCCTACTGCAACATTCAATGCTTTGGCTAAATCGATCTGGACCAAGTCGGTCGAGTCGTCTCCAGATCCATACAATCGTTTTGTTGCAGGGTATCCTGCAAAACTCTTGTCCCAAGCATTGGATCTCAGAGGACCTGCGTATTGCTTAGATGCTGGATGTGCATCATCACTTTATGCCATCAAGAATGCTTGCGATCTGTTGCATGATGGTCAAGTGGATCTTGCAATCACAGGAGGTGTGAATGCAACCGATGCAGCTTTTTTACATCTAGGATTTTCAGCGTTAAAAGCTCTAAGTATCAAAGGACAGTGCCTTCCGTTTTCTAAGCATGCGGATGGACTTGTTCCTGCTCGTGGAGCAGCTTTTGTAGCGTTGCGACGCCTTGAAGATGCAGTTCGCGATCAAAATCCTATTTTAGGTGTAATTCGTGGTATAGGCCTGTCCAATGATGGGCGTGCAGGAGGATTGCTATCTCCATCTGTTGTAGCACAGCAAGAAGCTTTGCATAGAGCCTACGCACAGTGTGATTTACAACCCAAAGATGTCTCTTATTTGGAGTGTCATGCAACAGGAACTTTAATTGGTGATCGCTGTGAGCTTGAAACTCTCCGTGCTATCTTTGGAGAGCGTTCAACACTTGCTTTAGGCTCTCTCAAAGCAAACATGGGACACTTACTTGCAGCCTCTGGTGCGGCCTCCTTGATCAAAATTCTTAAATCCTTTGAGCACAATGCTATCGCTCCACTCTTAGACATTCGGGACCCTATTGCCGAATTGGAACAGTCTTCCTTTGTGCGTCCACTGCAAATTCAAGAATGGCTTAGTCCTAATCCAAAGCGAGCTGCTATCAATTCCTTTGGTTTTGGAGGAAATAACGCTCACTTGATTGTTGAAGAGTATAGAGAAGCAGCTGTCGCTCGAGGTGACCAACATGAACTTGTTAGAGTAGAAATCCATAAAAGAGAGATACCTGTTGCTATAGTTGGTCTGGGAGTGCGCTGGGGGAGTTTGGCATCCAAGCAAGATTTCTTAGCTTCTTTGAAGACTCAGGAATCAGAGTGTTTTGAAGATCTACAAAGCGATCAAAATGCAATCGAATCGTTCGCAATTGATATTGCATCCCTAAATTTTCCACCGAATGAGTTGCAAGGGCTTCTTGCTCAACAGACTCTTTTGATTCCGACAATTGCAGATGCTTTAGATGACCTCTCTCAAGTTCCTTCACAAAATACGGGAATTTTGGTCGGTGTCGGAACAGATGCAGAGGCTTGTCGCTTTCATTTGCGCCAAAATTTTATAAATTCTCATGTTAACTTCGATGACACCAGTCTGCCTTTGCTGGATGCAACACGTGTTCTAGGTTGCATGCCCAATGTTCCTGCTAATCGCTTTAATTTGATGAAGAATTGGAAGGGCCCAAGTTATACCGTTTCGGGAGAGGAAGAATCAGGGTTGGTCGCTCTGCAACTTGCTAAACGATCTTTGCAGAATAGTGAAGTCGACTGCATGGTAGTCGCTGCAGTAGATTTGAGTTGTGAACCTGTGCATCAAAATTCCGCTCGTGCTTGTCTGAGTTCAAAGAAGCACACACCTGCTGATGGTGCCGTCGTAATTGTTCTTAAGCGTTTGGCTGACGCAAAAAGAGATGCGGATCCGATTTATGCAATTTTAGAAGAAGACACTCTCAAAACTGTCGATGCAGTATTCGATGGCTCAATCACTCAGCGCTATGGGCATGCTCATGCAGCTTCAGGGTTGCTGGAGGTCTTTGCGGCAACATTAAAGCTGAATTTTTCAAAATTAAAATCAGCAAAAGTTGAAATCGAAAGTTTTGGTAGTCTAAGTAGTTTGTGCCTTCAGGCATTTTCAGAAAATATTCTATCTTTTAAAGAGTCTCTGATGACACAATCTGTTCAACAACGCATTGTTTCTGTACATCCACCACAACCATCTTTTGAATCTCCAATGCGAATATTGCCTTCAGCTCCGCTATTGGCTCCCATTGTAGGAAGTTATATGCCTCCAGTTTTATTTGATCGGGAGAGCTTAAAAATTCATGCATGTGGATCGCTTTCACAGATCTTTGGTTTAGAATTTTCAGAAATCGATAGCTACCAAATTCGTGTACGTATGCCGGAGCCTCCGCTTTTACTGACGGATCGTGTCACAGGGATCTCAGCAGAGAAAGCTTCTATGGGTTGTGGATCCATTACGACGGAAACCGATATTGAACAGAATGCATGGTATGTGCATCACGGGCGTATGCAGGCAGGGCCAGCGATCGAAGCTGGACAGTCAGATTTGTTTTTGATCTCCTATCTTGGTGTTGATTTTGAAAACAAAGGTGAACGGACCTACAGACTTTTGGGATGTGAAGCCACATTTCATCGCGATTTACCTCAGGTTGGTGAGACCCTTTGTTTTGAGATTTTTATAGATCGACACATGAAAAATGGTCGAGCCCGTCTCTTTTTCTTTCATTACAATTGTTTCATTGGAGATGAGCTCTTTCTCAGTGTGCGTGAAGGTCAAGCTGGCTTTTTTTCGGAAGCTGAGCTCGCAACTTCACAAGGGGTGATCTGGGATCCAAATCAAATCCAAGCTGAAAAAACCTATAGACCTTTGCGAGTGTCAGATACCGTTCGGAGTTTTTCGTTAGATGATGTTCGTAGGTTTGCAACAGGAGATGCATTGGGATGCTTTGGCTTAGGGTATGAAAATTTGAGCTTTCATACACGTACTCCATCTATTCCCTCAGGGGATTTATTTCTGCTGGGTGCTATTCCCCAACTGGATCCTCGTGGAGGGCCATGGGGTCAAGGCTATGTCAAGGTTCTACGTACGATCTCAAAAGATGATTGGTTTTTTCAGGGTCATTTTACAAATGATCCATGTATGCCTGGAACCTTGATGACGGAGATGGCATTTCAAGCTTTGAGCTTTTTTATGGCAGCGATGGGTTACACGTTAGGTCGAGATGGCTATCGATTTATTCCTGCGCTTGGTGAAGCCTGTAAGTTGACTTGCCGAGGACAGGTGCGCCCTGATTCGAAGCAGATCGTATTGGAAGTTTTTATCAAAAATATCGATGATAAAAAGTTGAGCGTTACTGCTGATGTGTTGCTGACAGTTGATTCCTTGAAAGCTCTACGTGCCGAAAATATTGCAGTGCAACTTGTTCCTGATTGGCCATCTCAAGAGTTTAGACGCTATTCAAACAATGCAGAACCCGTAGCTATGTTTGAATCCATTGCTTGTGATGAAAGACAAGTTGCAGATGTTGTTGCAGGTCGGCCCTCAAAAGCTTGGGGATCTCGCTTCCAACGCTTTGATGATGGAACACGCGTAGCCCGTTTGCCAGGTACGCCACTTACCTTTATTTCAAGAATACTCAAATTAGATGCGCAGTATTGTGGTATGCAAAATAATGCCCGTATTTTAGCAGAATGGGATATTCCTGATGACAACCCTCTTTTTCAAAAACATAGCGACCTTCCATTTTGTGTTGTTTTAGAGAGTTTGCTCCAACCTTGTGGCTGGCTTGCATCCTATATTGGTTGTCCTCTCGTTTCCTCAAAAGAACTCTTTTTTAGAAACCTTGAAGGCGATTTGCTGCTGATCGAACAAGTGAAGTTTGAAAAATCTATACGGACAGATGTTCGAGTCACCTCTCTTGTGCAGGTTCAAGATACGATTATCGTCGAATTTGCGATTGAAGCATCTACAGGTGGAAAAGTATTTGCTCGTGTCAATACACGATTTGGCTATTTCACAGCGGAAGCACTTGCTGCGCAAAAAGGAATTCCAATATCTTCGTTTGAGCAAAATGTACTTGATCAATACGATCCAAACAATGCAGAGCCTCTTCCTTTGGATTTTGGGCAAGGCTCAGTGAAAGTTTTTTCTCCGTCTCTCAAGTTGCTGGATACAGTACAGGCATGGACTATGTCGGATAGCTCTTATGCTTTGGGGTGTTTGCTAGGTGAGCGTAAAGTTCAAGCGTCGGATTGGTTTTTTAAGTCCCATTTTTTTCAGGATCCAGTGATGCCTGGCTCTTTAGGGATCGAATCCATTTTGCAGTTGCTTAGAGTTTTTCTACTTAAAAATAACGATCTCGATCCGCAAAAACATACATCGTTTGCGCTTTTGGAACCTGGTCAATCCATTCAGTGGAAATATCGAGGTCAAATTGTTCCCCACCATAAGACAATGCAAGTTATAGCAAAAGTTGAGAGTCATAGCTCGCTAGTGGCCCGAGGTGAGGCTGCGCTTATTGTAGATGGGGTTAAGATTTATGAACTCAAGAATGCCACTGTCGGGATCGTCTCGAATCCTTCACCCTGAGAATGCGGTGGGGTCGAGGGGGTGCCTTAGTGTTTGTGTTGCATGGTTAGCAGACAGCATTAGATTTAGAAAATGCAAAGGATTTCTGTAATGGATGTGTTCACTAAGATTGATCAGTTTTTTGGTATTCGAAGTTCTGGGTCGTCATTCACCACTGAGGCGCGTGCAGGTGTGACAACATTTGTGACGATGGCGTACATTCTTTTTGTGAATCCTTCTATACTTGGTCAAGCTGTTCGTGTTGATGGTGTTGACTTAGCTGCGCAATTGCTTGTGACGACTGCTTTGGTCTCAGGTATTGGGTCATGGCTTATGGCATTTGTAGCACGCTATCCTTTTGCTCTTGCTCCAGGGATGGGTACCAACGCCTATTTTGCTTTTGCAGTTGTTCTTGGTTTAGGTATTCCTTGGCAGATTGCACTTGGTGCTGTCTTTGTTAGTGGTGTTCTTTTTTTGATCCTAAGTCTCTTGCGCATTCGTGAGACTATCGTTCGAATTTTTCCTCATAGTCTAAAATTAGCGACAACAGTCGGAATGGGATTGTTTCTTGCTTTGCTTGGTCTAGAAAACTCAGGCTTGATTGTTAAGCATGATGTCACACTTGTTACTTTAGGAAACCTACGAACACCAGAGAGTCTGGTATCTCTCTTTGGCCTTGTTTTGACCATGATCTTACTGGTGCGTAGAATCCGAGGTGCTATTCTCATCGGTATTTTGGCAACAACTGCCTTCGCTTTGCTTGGACAATTTCCTTTGTACAATGGAAGTGCATTTTCAGGTTGGTCTGGATCTTTGCTCCAACTTCCTCCGTGGCCAAAGGATTTGTTTTTGGCACTTGATATACGAGGGAGTTTGAATTGGGAGTATGCAAGTATTATCTTTATTTTTCTCTTTGTTGGATTCTTCGACACAGCAGGGGCTTTGGTTGGTTTGTCTCAGGCCTCTGACGTTGCTGGTAAAAAGCTAGAGGGGGCAGCGTATGACGCATGCTTTTTTGTCAGACGCTTTGGCAACTCTTATCGGAGCTTTGTTGGGATCAAGTACAACGGCTTGTTATGTGGAGTCTGCAGCAGGTATCGAAGACGGAGGGCGTACAGGTTTTACTGCATTTGTAGTTGGCTTGCTCTTTTTTCTCAGTATTTTCTTTTGGCCAATTCTTGCTGCTATTCCTAAAGTTGCAACCGCTCCTGCGCTCATTCTTGTGGGATTCATGATGGTGGGTGTGATTCGAAATCTTTCATGGGAAGATTGGAATGAGTCATTGCCAGCTTTTCTAACGTTAATCTTGATTCCTCTGACGTTTTCGATTGCAAATGGAATTACTTTTGGAATTTTGAGTTATGTTGTCATTCGAGTTTTCACAGGAAGGTTTCGGGAGGTGCACCCAATCTTATATGTGCTTTCTCTTTTGCTGATTTCGCGTTTTGTGTTTTTATAGGATCAAATACGCACAAGCTTTTTTGCAATGCCGAATGAGTGAAGCATCAGAGCTCCAACAGCCAAGCTTAAGAAAGTACCAATCGTGATTCCCATGCTGTCATAAGCAGAGCTGGGAATTCCATGTAGACCACGAATAACCATAAGTACACCCATTGTCAGTGTTCCTAAAGCTAGTCCAAAGCTTTGTGCGATATGGTAATGTGATTTTAGATGGGAGTACGGTAAAGTTAGACCCATAAGAATGTGAAGAATACCAAACAAATTGCAGTGCCCATGTGCACTTTTAAAAAGAGTGTATTGCCAAGTGACGAGCAGTGTTTTGTCGATTTGAAAATATTTTTCAGCATCCGTGGCAAGAAAAAATCCTCCGAGACTGCAAAAAATGATTATCACAAATCCGAATAGTATGTTGCCAAGGGCTATACGTGACATTTGGTACCTATCAGAGGAGGCCTAGCAGTCTTAGGCCTTTGCCGTAGATGTCTTTTTTCCAGTCGATAATTGTATCTGAGATGTGTTGGGGGCTAACCCAACGAATGTCTGAAAATTCGTCGCAGGTACTGTCTGCTAAATTGGGTCCAAAACCTTCTTCAAATTGGCAAAGAAACCAACGCTGACTTTGTCCGCTAAAAAATTTTGCAATCTCAAAAGTTGCACCAGGGGGGAAATCATAAGACAAAATATCTTGAGGTGCCTTGAGAATTCTGAATCGATTGCAACCGATCTCTTCTTGCATCTCACGAAATAAGGCTTCTTCGAAACTTTCCCCGTTTTCAACCCCCCCTTGCGGGAATTGCCAAGTTTGTTTGTCGCGACGTAAGGCTACAAGCACTTGCTTTTGGTGGTTAATAAAAACTCCGACTATACAAGGTCGGTAAGGTTTGCTCAGTTTGTCTTTCATGCTCACATGCTATAGTAGTTGAAGTAAATGTTCCTTGTGAGGACTCTATGAGAAGTCGATGGATCATTGTTATTTTAGCGTTTATTTGCTTTTTGTCCAACACTCTTTCCGCTGGTGTGCACTTTACGGTTCGCGGTTCGGCAAATAAGAATAATTTGGGACTAAGCAATCAGGATGAACGTAGTTTAAGTGGTTCTGTTGATCTCGATCTCGGATCACATCTGCGTATTGGACTAACTCATCAAGAAGGTTACATCCACCTCCAAGGCTATCAGTACAGTCGTCCCAGCAACTCATACTATCTTATGCAGGAAAAAACTCACACAATAGCAAACTCCCTTGATCTTACTTTGATTCTTTACTACGGAGATATTTTTGTACCCTTCGTAAAGATGGGTATTATTAAGAAACGCTATTTGATCACATATATCAATGACAGTACTGGCCAATCACAAACCAATTCTTTTGCTCTACCACCAGTTCCGAATGCTGGGGTTGGTTTAGGTATTCGTTTGAACACAAATTTTTCTCTCAATCTTACTTACATCGTGTCACCAGGTATTCGTCAGACCTATCCTGACGAAGATCCACAGAGTGTTCTTGATAGCTCTCTTTCCATTGGTCTCAGCTACCAAGTCTAACGTCTGTTAGATTCTTTCATCTCACCTAATTGTCTAAGTCATTTTGACAAGTTGGAATCATTGGCATTACAAAAAAGTAAAAATGAGAACTTTATAAGTTGCTGCTGATGCCCCATTTTTCTGCTATCGTATGAAAAAAGACCTAGTTAAAGAAATGATCAATTGCCAAACAATTAGACAGTCTTCAAATCATGAATACATGATGACTTCTTAAATTTTCCCAAAATAACAGGATATTATCCAAAAACTTTTGTTGGTACTATCTATGCATAAGCTGGAGTAGGGATCTTAGACTGTCTTGTCTTGGCGAGTAGGAGAACTAATCATGGGCTTATTATGCTTCAATCATCCGACGTATAGAGGAAAAGTTCCTCCAATACTCGCATGTAGAGCCTGCTGCCAAATCTTTCTAAGTGAAATCAAACGCAAGCATCGTTGTGGTGAGCCGATTCCAACTTTTCATTTCGATAGCTATTATCGACAGCCAGAGCCGATGAAGAAAAAATTAACGATCTTGCACTCTTTGACCTAGACGCTTTCTACAATTAAATTGCAGGATTCGCCTCCACCGATGCAGAGGGAAGCAAGTCCTCGTTTCTTTTTTTCCCTACGTAATGCATGTACTAAAGTTACAAGTATACGTGCACCACTAGCCCCAATCGGATGTCCGAGAGAAACAGCACCACCGTACATATTGACATGCTTAGGATTAAGACCAAGTGTTTGGATGGCATGCATTGGGACTATGCTGAAAGCTTCATTGATTTCAAAAAGGTCGATATCACTTGTTTTAAGTGATGTTTTCGCAAGCGCCTTACGAATGCCTTCAACCGGTGCCGTTGTAAACCATGTAGGCTCTTGTGCGTGCATAGCGGATCCAAGGATGCGTGCAAGAGGTTTGAGGCCACGTTTGAGGGCAAGTTCTTCTTCCATAAGGACTAGCATAGCTGCGCCATCGCTTAGTGAAGATGCATTCCCGGCCGTGATTGTTCCTTTTGGATCAAATGCAGGATTCAAAGTTTTAAGTTTTGCTAGGTCGACATTGAATGGTTCTTCATCTTGTTCAACAAGGTTCACTTGTTTTTTTACACTAACTTCGACACCAACGATTTCATCCTTGAAATATCCAGACTCAATTGCACGTCGTGATCGTGTGTAGCTTTCAAGTGCAAATTCATCTTGCTCAGCTCGACCTATGTTGAATTCTTTAGCGCATTTTTCTCCGCAGACACCCATTGCAACATGGTCATAAGCATCCGTAAGACCATCCCATTGCATATGATCACGCATTTCGACATTGCCGAATTTGAATCCACTACGACTGCCCATAAGCAAGTGTGGTGCCATCGACATATTCTCTTGTCCACCTGCGATGATGATGTCAGCATCACCACGTGCAATTGCTTGCTCTGCCAACATGACTGCCTTGAGTCCGCTTCCACAAACTTTATTGATAGTTAGTGCAGGCACCTTGTTCGGTAGACCACCGAAGAGTGCTGTCTGTCGTGCAGGCGCTTGCCCCACGCCTGCAGCAAGCACCTGACCCATTATGATCTCGTCGATCTCTTCACCTTTGATGGGGAGTGTGCGCAAGAGATCCTTCACCAGAGTCGCGCCGAGACGTGGCGCGGGTGTGTTGCCGAATGCTCCGCAGAATTTGCCAATGGGTGTTCGCTTTGCGTAGACAATAACAGTTTTTCTCGACATGGAATGCCTCCTCTTCCATAGTTCTTCCAACTAATTCGATATCATACAGCATTTTCTACGAATGTTTCGAATAGGTATGGCCAGGCTTTTGTGAAGTTTGCGGGCGTGTTTTGTATTCCGCCATGAGACAATCCTTGACTTTTACGACAAAAAATCATACTGCTCTAGTTCATGGCGAGGTAGCTCAGTTGGTAAGAGCGCCGGATTCATAACCCGGAGGTCGGCAGTTCAACTCTGCCTCTCGCTACCATTTGGTTTGAAAAGAGCCGCTGAAGAGAGATCTTCAGCGGCTCTTTTTTTTGTGTGCACAGAAGCTTCGGTGTGCCTGTCTGGCTGCGTGTCAAATGCGCAATGGTTTGACGATCCTGAGATCATGTCTTATACACCTCGTGCGCTAGTGTTCAGCTAGCGAATATTTTTCATATTGAGGAATCAAAAATATGACAAAGGTGTTTTCGATTTTCATGTTGCTTATGTTTAGCATTCCCTCGTACGCGCACAATTACATCGACAATCCTAACTTCGATCTTGGCATCATCGGTTGGGATAGACCCAGAGATTTTTGCACCGGGACTTACGAAGAACAATCACGCGGCACTGTTGTCGTTGATAGGGTGCTTGCTCATTCCCATGCTCGGGGCGACAGCTTTCGCTACGCCATGAAGGGAGTTCCTACCAAGGATCCGCTCTACTTTAGCGTCGAAGTTGGGATACAGGGAGAAAGAGAAATGGAACTAATTGTCTCTGTGTATGAATATCAGTTACGTGAAATATGTACGACAACGTGTGTTTTCGTTCTGAGGTGTTTTTCTTATATATGGGATCATGAAGACGAATGTATGCAGGACGGAGGTTTTATCAAGACGTGCCGGACCCATGACTGCAATCCGTCCCTCGCTTCTAGTGATGTTGTTGGTAGTGGCCATCTTCTTACACAAAAGAAAGTCAGGATTAATGACAGTAAGTCCTGGCATGTCATTGCCTCCGACTATCCTTTCTACAAGCAGAAGGCTGGAGAGACATCTCTGATTATCGATATTTCAGGCAATTTTCTCGGGGAAGAGCATAAAGAAGAGGAAGAAGAGATATTTTTGCTCAATTACGCCCAAGTTGGCTCAAACCCAGGAACTTTGGGCGGCAGGGAATATAGGCCAAAAGAGGCTTGCCAATTGAAAGAATGGGATCCCATTGACAAACATCACAACAGTATGTGGGGGATCCAATACAACAATTAAATTTGTGATGGAATCGCTTATTAACTCTTATTTGGAAATAAACATGCGATCTATTTTTACTCGTGTTCTCGCTCTATTTCTCATGTTTTTATCTCATGCTGCTCTAGCAGTTTCAGAGCAAAGAGGTCCGACAGAAAATGTCGGAGGATTTCTACCTGGGACAATGGTCCACACATTCAATGGACCGACGATCATACAGAGTATTCGAGTTAACGACCGTCTACTCAGTTTTTCTCAAAAGACCGGCAAAATTGTTCATGGGATTGTAACGAAGGTTCATCGCTTTCGTGCGGATGAAACAGCGAAGCTGGTGATTGCTGGGGAGGTGTTCTACCTCAATCCTGATCATCGGTTCTACACCCCATCAGGAGCATGGATTGCTGCACGAGACTTGGCAGTCGGTGCTGTTCTGCTTAACAAACAAGGCGAACACCTCAAACTTGAGAGCAAAAAACTCACTTGGGGTCGCGAATGGCTCTATGATCTGACAGTAGAAGAGACGGAAAACTACTTTGTGGGTAAAAACGAAATTCTCGTTCACAATTTTGCTTTTGTGATCCCAGTTGCGACATGGGTCATAGGTGAGGGTATTGCTTGGGTGACAGCAGCAACCGCAGCTGCAATCGCAGCAGCGGCAGTAGTAGCTACAGAGATGTCGAAGCAAAGTGATAACAAGCAAGATGGAGTTATTGACGGAGGGCGTTACAGCACTCAGGGTGGCCGCTATGATCCACCGGGATGTGGACGATATGATCAATGTGATTCTCGTGAGCAAGGAACAAAGATTGATCTCGATCGTTTTTCCGATCGACAGTCAAAAAGTGGCCAACGCGGAGTTTTGCGAGATCCAAAAACAGGTGAATATTTAGAAAGGGATCGAGGAAATAATCCGCACGGAGGAAGTCATTGGAAGTTAAAAGATAGAAAAGGAAAAAGAATTGCAACTATCTCCAAAGATGGAACGATTTTGAGGGAATAATGAAAAAGTCTCCAGTTCAGATAAATAAAATTCTTCAAATCACCTGTAGTTTTGATGAATTCGATGATTCTCGAGAGAAATTTATTTGTAGGCAGCTAGATATTTTTGATCATTGGTTAACTGAAGAAGAAGCTCGTGATCGTGTGATGAGCTACCCTGTCCTTTTAGAAAAAAAGCAAGATCTTTCAGAGTTTCTCTCCAAAGAGCAGCTTTTCCTTAAGTTTTTGACTATTTTGTTTGAGGCTTACAATATTCTGCTATGCAAAAATGGTGAGCATTTTGTTTTTGAGAATGTAAATGAATTTAGAAAGATCTGCATTAAGTCTATTCGGGAAGAAGAGTTGGCTGTTTTTCATATCCCAGAATTGGATCTAACAATCTATGGAAATTTTGACATGAACATGCCTTTTAATTTTTGCACTTCAAATCCAAGCGCAGTGTGTGCTGTCGAGGATAAACTTCAGTTAGTACCAGGATTATATTTACTAGGCTAGTAAAGCGAGGAGGAGAAATGCTAAAACTCAAGTCGCTCTGTCTTTCCTTGTAAATGATTGGGTACCACATGGGTATAGCGTTCTGTAACTTGCACAGTTGAGTGTCCAAGAATTTGACGCAGATCATAGATATCACCTCCCGACATCAAAAAGTGTGATGCAAATGTGTGCCGTAGGTCATGAAAGCGGATTGGCT
>CAZWOL010000046.1:0-23599 GCA_964635325.1 uncultured Pseudobdellovibrionaceae bacterium | reverse complement strand
AACGCCAATATATTCATTAAATTATGAGTAAATCTTAATAAGCGATGCTATAACTATGTTGGAATTAGTTACGGGAAGAAGTGTAAATCCAAGTTTAAATTAGCTGAGCTCCTTAAACAGGCTTTGAGAAATGGAGAATTGATCATCAGCCCTAGTGATGAGAGACGACATCAACAATATAAAGATTTCCTGCCTAATGAAAAGCATGTAGTTGTACTTAAGCAAAGTAAGAGTGGTCGAAATGAAGTTTTTTGCGATTTAAAGACCGGTCAGATTATGAGTAGGACAATTTTTGTTAAAGCTATAGAAAAGGGCAGTTATTCAAGTTATCGAATCGCAACTATTAATGGTTTGAAGACTCCTGTGTCTAAGTCAGACGGAAGTAATTTGAATAACTTAGGTTGAACATCAATCTCGTATGACTCGGATGGTGCTATATTTGTGATTAAAAGGTGACTGTTCCCTGTGCCCCCATTCTGGGGCACAGGGAACAGTCACCTTTTTTTCTACTCTAGCCCAGTAGCTTTTCGACCTTGTCGAGTCCGCGGAAGAAAGCAACCAGATCGTCTTCGTTGTTGTAAAGATACGGAGATACCCGTGTTGTGGATGGCACGTTGAGTGCACTCATCAGAGGTTGGGCACAGTGGTTACCTGCTCGCACACAGACATTTTCGGAGTCGAGAATAGTTGCTATGTCATGCGGATGTATTTTGGCATGGCGAAACGAAAGAATTCCAACCCATTCTTCAGTGCTGTCGACAAAGACTTCGATATTTTCTCGCTTTCTGAGTTGGCTTAGGAAGTTGTGACTGAGTTTAAGATCATTTGCGAATGCTTTTGCTCTGTCAAAGCTCCCTAAAAATGCAAGGGCTTCTCCAAATCCAACAACCCCCCCAATATTAGGAGTACCCGCTTCAAATTTGTGAGGGAGGTCGGCCCAAGTTGAACCCTCACACGAAACTCTAGCAATCATCTCACCTCCACCTTGGTAGGGAGGCATTTTTTCAAGCCACTCCTTGCGACCGTAAAGTACTCCCACGCCAGTTGGTCCGCACATTTTATGACTGCTAAATGTATAGAAATCACAATCCAAATCACGAACATTGACATCAAAGTGTGGTAGAGCTTGTGCTCCATCAATCACAGAAATTGCTCCGACTGATTTTGCAAGAGCAATGAGCTCCTTCACAGGATGGATGGTGCCTAGAACATTGGAGACATGTGCGCATGCAAGAATTTTGGTGCGCTTGTTGATAAGTTTACGTGCTTCAGCAAGATCTACACGTAAATGTTTGTCGAGTGGAATAAATACAAGCTTGGCTCCTTTGGCTTTTGCAATGAGTTGCCAAGGAACGATATTGGAGTGATGTTCGGTGATGGGTAGCAGGATCTCATCTCCTGCTTGCAAAAACTCTGAGCCCCATGATTGGGCGACTAGGTTGATGCTTCCAGTTGTTCCTGAAGTAAAAATAATTTCCTTGGTCGAAACATTTCCCAAAAATTGTGCTGTGCGTTTGCGCACGCCTTCAAAGAGTGCGGTAGCCTGCTCAGCGAGTTGGTAGATACCTCGATGGACATTGCTATGTTCGAAAGAATAATACTGAGATATCCGATCGATGACCCGTTTGGGTTTTTGACTGCTGGCAGCACTATCTAGATAGCTGACGGGCTTTGTATGATGAAGAAAGGGGAAGGCATCGCGTAAATCCATAACAAACCTCAAAATGATAAGACCTTCAAACTACAGAAAAATCCCAAATAAAGTAAGAAAAAAGCAGGTGAAATAATAGACCAATAAATTCGCAGCATTAAAGTCAAAAACCTACAATTTTAGCGAGTTTCAACCGAAGCTAAGAGATCTATATGCAAAGGGGTCTTTATGTATTGGATATTTCGCAAACTATGGCCACTCTTATTTGTGTTGTCTTGTAAGACCAATAAATCGGCATCCAATTCATCTGGGCAAGTCTCTTCTAAGGAGCAAAATCTCACAGTAACCGAGAGCATGTTGACCATAGAAAATTACGGGGTTGACGGCAATGCCAATTTTAATTTGGCGCAAGATGCTGTCACGGTTCCCGTAGGTCGAGTGAGCGCAGATGTGCCTGATTCTTTGAGCTTTCAAAAACTAGATCTATCCATAGCTCGTCTCATCCAGGTGGATATTGCTAAGGGTGTGTTTGTAGAATTGGGCAGCGCAAAAGCGATCCCAGCAGCTTGCTACAGCTTTGCTTTGGATTTGGAAAAACCATCTCTGCTTCTCAGTGACTACAGTTTTATTGAAGATGCGATCGATCAAAGCTCCATTCAATTTTATCTAGCAGCTGCTGGACATCTTTGTATAGGGGACAATCAGCGCATTCAGTCGATCGATAACAAAAGTTTGTATGGCGTCAACATAGAGAGCAACCAGAATTTCCTAAAATTCCTCAATGACAACCAAGTTCTCAATATCGACAATCCAGATGGAGGCTTACATGTCACAGGTTCGGGAGCAGAGGGTCTAGCAAAGACGCTATCTCGACTCGGTGATTCCGCAGATTTTCCTCCAAATATAGCAATTCCTGCTAAGGTCGAAAGGCCCGTTAGCTTTCACGTGCGCAAAGTTCGTCGTGGGAGTGTTTATGTTGGCAAGAGCTCACCTAAACCCAAAGTCATTTCTCCAGCAACAAGTCCAGTCGATCAACCTCCTGTTAAAATCCATGCCGCTGGATCCCAACCTAACTCGGTTGTGCTTCCCAAAGGCTTAACTCGAGCGGAAGAGGATGCGCTGTCGAGCGTACGCAGGAAGACAGCAACGAAAGCCATCCTCATACCAGAGGGAGCGGTGGATAAAGTTCAATCGCAGATAAGAGGAGGACAGTTCGAGCTCAAACTCGGACGCACGCCTGACGGTACGATGGAATTCAGCGACTTAGGTGCCGGTGGTCAGGGTAGTGTTTATAGGTTGAAGATTTTTGCAACGAAAGACACAGCTGAGTTTACGATGGCCGTCAAAGTCTTTAAGAAGTCTGGTGCTAGCAAATCGGGATCTGCAGATGGATCCTACTCCGGATCTTCATCGGAAGAATCGATGGGGCGCTCGCTCAATATAGACAAAGATTCTTTTGATATGATGAATGTGAATGCAGGAAAATCCAATAGTTTTTCAAAAGGTTCGGACCGAATGGGAGAGTCTCTCTCTGCGGATGCCTCGTTCAGTTCACAAGGTTCAAACGCCTCATCAAAGTCAGGATGGTCAGTGTCACAAGCAGGTGCGGAGACCACGGTGCTTGATGAAATTGCAAACTATGAAGCTCTGAAAGCTTCAGGTGTTAGTGGTGTGGCTAAGTACTATGGAAAGTTAGACTTTGAAGGTGGTCAGCTGCTCTGTATTGAGGATCTAGCGGTTTCTTTAGATAAGAAAGCAACCTTCGATGTGAAAGATTTTGCAAAAACAGCACATGCACTGAACGAAATTCATGCTAAGAATTACATTCACGGAGATGTCAAACTCGGAAACATTGGTTTGGATGCGGCAGGTGACATTCGTCTACTCGACCTTGGTTTCTCTGCAAAATTAGTAAAAGGTCAACGTCATACCAGTGGATCACCAGGTTATCTCGCTCCCGAGAATGCAAGTTCGGAATTTCTTAGTGTTGGCAAAGATGGACTGTACTATTATAAGGGTACGGAAGAGCCCTACAATCCGGCACAATCCGACGTCTATTCTTTGGCCATGTCGATCTTTAGAAAGAAAAACTGGCCTAATCACAAGGAGCCACCCGCTGGTCAGGAGTTTGGGCAAAAGTTTGGCGCATTGTCCGCGAGTCAGGATCTTCTCGACAAGCTGCTAGTGAAGGCGTTGGAGAAAGATCCGAGTAAGCGCATCAACATGCAAACTTTTGAAATTGAGCTCAATAAAATAGCGTACCCTCCTAAGTGACAAGGTTTTTTGGCAAAGCTTATCCCATCAAAGCATATCAGGAAAAAGCAGAGTTGAATTTTCCTGAAGTGTTCCCAGATATTTTGTTTCCATAAAGAATAAATTGCGGTCAAATGTCACTTGAATGAACTCGTCTAGAGGCGTATGAGCATTCCAACAAAGTTGACTAACTTTAAAGCGTGCCATCAAGACCTTGATGGATAGGCATGCTAATCCGTAGTTTTGTAAAAGTCTAGAGCATCCGTTTCTTTGGAAACTTTTTGAAGTTATTTAGTAAAGTTGGATTGTTCGATGCCTCAACTATTAAAAATATCGCGACTGTTGAGTTCTATACTCTTTTTATTTCTTGTTGGAGCTATCGGAGTTTCTTGCAACGAGACCGTATCGAAAAAAGAAGAGACGAATGAGAATCAGAGCAATGGTGACCGCTACCCAATAGCATTGGATCTCGATGCTTTCCCGCATTTACGCAATCTGGTGCTTGGACCGGATAAGATTAAATCAGAACGAGACGACATTTTAAAAATTACGAGTTTCGAAGATCTGCCTAAGGCCTGCGTTGATTCTGGTGGGGTGTGGAAGCAACATTTGCTTGCTTGTCATTGCGAGCGTAATAAACTTTTCTCTCCTCGCTTTGGCTGTGCTGGGATTGAGGTGACTCGTGAAGGTATTGCTTCGTTAATAGAAGGCATGGAAAAAATTCTTAACGAACAGGGTGAGGAGATTTTTTCCAGTAAATTGCAAAATATCTTTCCTAAGCAGGCCTATTTAGGTTTTCATGAGCGGTGGGAGCAGGCATCGTTTGCAGACAAACTCAAATTAGCAAAGCTGTTGGACCAGAGTGGTTTTGACTTCTTATTGGGAGAGAATGACTATAAATATGCTCGCGTAAGTAGTTTTAATGGCAAAGATAAGGATCTATTTCTATTGGAAATTGTTCCTTACATAGATCCTGCTTATGACATTGCTCCAGCTTACCATCAACATGCACCTCAGCTTGCTAGTTACACATTTGAAAGGGCTGTCTTACCGTTTCATGATAGGTCTGTTCTGGACTTTGAGCGTTGCTCATCCTTATTTCAAGATGCGGAAGATTTAAACCAAGTATGTGATGAGTTGTTTAGCAAAATAGAATGTATAAAAAATGAATCATGTCATCTGGATTTTGTTGCAGTTGGAGATATTAATAAACTATCGTTTTCAGGATTTAATGAATGGGACCGTGCTTCTGATGGGTCGTCATCGTATTTGCTTCTTGCTCGGCAGTTAAATCCTATTCAGAGGATGCTAATGTTTGAAAGAGGTGAATATTTCATTAAGATATTCTTATCCCCAGCGGGAAAGGTAGAGAGAGCAAAGCTAACTAAAAGTGATTTTTTAGTAGATGGAGGTGATTACTTAGAATCCTCCAAGGAGCTTTCGTTCGATAATTTTTTTCAACCAAAAGTTGAAGAAAAATTGAAAATTCCACTTGAATCGCTTTGGATCTATCTTGACCAAAGATCGACTTTAGCAAAATTGAAACACAAGAATTTCGACCAACTTCGTGTTCATTTTGAGGATAAAGATCTCAATCTTAATAGTGATGTTGGTAATTTCATCTATCTTAATAACACTCATTTAGCTGACCTCCCCTCTGTCTATGATAGAAGCACGTTCACAAATTATTTACTAAATCACCCAGTGTTTGATGATTTAGGAGCTGTGATAAATGTAAGGGATAAAAGATCATTTTCTCATTTTGTAAAGATTAATCCTAGGCATAATAATGGCCTCTCTCATGCGGATGATTTATTCCCACTTATTATTAAAGATCTTTCTGACGAACAAGTACAAATCAATGTGGGGTATCAGCTTATTAGAGAAAATATTGGCTTAAATAGAAATCCAACAGAGTACTTGCAATCAAGTGATATCAAAGTTGCGGTGATAGCAAGCACCAATTACATTCTCGATGAATCTTATTATAAAAAGATGTTCATGGAAAATCCTGATGTGGTGTTTATCTTTGCTTCTGGAAATCGTGAGTCCGAAGACTTTGTTCATGATCCTATTTGGTCAGTGAGTCGTCAAGATTATCTGAACGTCCTCGTTGCTGCCACATACAACCCCCTAAGTTCCAAGAAAATTAGCGGTCTAGGAGGGCGCTATGCAACTGTAGCTGTTCCGCAAAATCATGATCTTGGTGGAACGAGTTCTAGTTCCGCTCAACTGGGGAATTTGGTGATCAAATTGAGGTTAAAATTCCCAGATATGAATGGAGAACAAATCGTCGATCTCGTGCATAAAAATTTATACATCATAAATGACCTCCCGGTGAAAACACATGGAGTCGTGGACTTAAATCTGTCGCATTACTCTGTTGTAGAGTAGTTTTACAATTGCATTTTTGGAGAAGAAATGAGTCGGAAGATTTTAAAAAATTTGCTCATGGGTTTTTTGATGCTAGAATCCTCGCTGTTAATAGCTGATCGTGATGATCATGTAGAGAGGTGTAGGAAAGATTTAATTAATGATAGAAATGTTATGGTGGGGAGACTTTTATGGGCAAAAAAATGTAAATTCATGAGTTCTAAAGAGTTCAAGTTTGCTATGGATACCCTTGATGATGATGAAGTAGCAAAAAAATATCCAACATTTACTGCGCATAGTGGTGAAAATATTGCGCCTAAAGATGAATCTTCATCCTGTGATGGTTGGTATCGAACCGGCATTGATTGTCCATTGGGTTGTTATACCCCCAAGCAACGTCTTCTATTCAGTGGAGAATATACATCGATTTTTGATGCGTTTTCAAAAAAGCAAGAAACTGTTTCAGCTTTAAGCGCGGAGTCAACGGTTGATAGTGTCTCATTTAAAGAACAAAAGATTCAACATTACATAACAGGTGATACACGCGAGACTGTTTATGAACTTGTAACTGATGGTCATCACAAGCTCGAAGTTACCGAAGAGCATCCGATGGTTAAGGCTGATGGTTCTATGATTAAGGCGATGAGTCTTAAAGTAGGTGATGAGCTATTGGATACTGATGCTAGAGCAACGAAGATTATTAGTATCACGACGAGAATATATGAGGGGAAGATCTACAATCTTCAACCGATAAGTACTCATAAGTTGGAGAATGTTCTTGCAGCCGAAGGCTTACTGACTGGCTCCAATCGCTTCCAGAATGAGTGGAGTGATCTAGAATTCCGTGTTCGTCTGCGAAAAAATTCTGAAATTGATGGTCTTTAACCTTTTTTCTTATTTAATTTAGTAAAACCTTAATCAAGGAAAAAATATGAAACGAAAGTTTTCTATTTTTGTAATTTTTTGCAGTCTTTTTTCGACTTTCGCTGGCCAAAGCCAGAACCTAAATAGTGCTAGTATGATTGGCTTGGGTCGATCTTTCGATGAAGAAAGAGAGATTGGCTTAGGCCCCGTTGTGAAGACGTCTGGGGATGGTATCGAGTACGTCTATCTTGGTCAACAAGCTTCAGATATGAAGATGATCAGTGATATGTCATTTGAGCAACTCATGACTGAGTTGAATTTTAAATCTTCAGCATCTTTATCGCTAGAAATTTTCAAGGTTAATGGTGGTATCGATTTCTTGACTAACTTTGCCAAGAACGACCTGTCACATACCGTGACCTTCATTTTTAATAGCGAAGGTAGAAGCATTAGCTTGAATCGTTTTGATTATACCGATAGAGCTAGGGAAGTGCTTGCTAAGGGCAATTCTGAATTCATCAAAAGTCTGTTTGGTCATAAATTCATAAGTCGGCTTGACCTTGGCTCTCGTCTTATGGTCTCTATTTCGATTCAGTTTACAAACAAGAAATCCAAGACTCAATTTGAAGGTGAGTTTGGTGTTGACCTCCTCAATTTTCTTAAGGCAAGCGCAAGTGGTGGGGTAAAATTTGATAAGCGTAATGGCTCTTTCAGTATTCAAATTGTTGCAAGTCAAGTTGGTGGTGATCCTTCTAGAATAGCAGAGTTGTTTGGGAATTTGTCGCTTATAAAATGTTCGATCGATGATCTGTCTTACTGCTCCAAAACTCTTGAAGATGTCATCAACTACGGTAAAGAATTCGGAAAACAGCAGCAGTCTAGTTATGATCCAAAATCTCCAGTAGGTGCATCAGTCCGAGGTTTTGGGCTTTCCACTTACGAAAACGTTGGGTTGATTGAAGTCGTTCAAGAACCTTCGCGTGAACATCTTGCAGAAATTAAAAGAAAGCGAGAAAACCTCGTAAAGAAGTATTGGGATTACGCTGCTGATGTGAAAGCCATTCAAAAGCTTTTACTTCTTAAGCCAAATACTGACGATAAAGAGAGACTTAAAAAGTTGCAACAGAATATCGAAAATTCGATTCGCTCTCTCGTTGAACTTATTGATGTATGTTACGCAAGTCCAGGCCAATGTCTTTCAGAAGTTGATAAACTGGAGAAGCATGTTTTCCGTTATGATCCCGAAGAAGTTGCTTTTACTATGACTTTTGAGAACTACTGCGAAATAGCTCCTCAGGATGAGATAATCAAAAAGACCATCGATAGGGTTCGTGATGAAATTCCAAATGGTGACCAGATGGATTGTGCAAAATTAGCAAAGCATGTCGAAAAACGTGTTGCTCTCAATCTTTCGTCGCAAAAGTGTGCTGACAAGCAAATTTCTGATCTTAGTCCGCTTAGTAGTCTGAAGAGTTTGAACTATCTTGACTTAAGTCACAATCAGATTTCGGATTTAGAGGCAATATTTGGTTTGGCGCTGATAAGTCTTACGGTTCACCACAATGCTCTGTTCCAATTTCCTAACATAACGCTATGGAAAGATATGGAAGAACTCGATTTAGGTGACAATCCATCCATGGTGATTGTTCCAAACTTTGAGAATGCAAATCTTGGGAAAGGCGACAGACTTGAGTTTTTGAATGTTAAAGGAGCTGATTTCAAGGGCAAGAGTCTCGAGCGTTTTGTTGGGTATTTCGAACGTATGGGGAAATTGAAGAGGTTTAAGAACTTCTTTACCTCGCATTGGGATATTTGTGAACGTCGTAGACAAGATGATTTGCAGAGAGGAGAGCTCGAAAGACGAAGGTATGAGCTATACAAAGAAAAGGAAATTAATAAAATTCTTGTTGATAATGGTATTGCAATTGATTGCCCGGATGATTTGCCGATTCCGAGGGAATAATTCCGATGTTTAGTGTGCGCATTTGCTTGCTCGTTTTTTGTCTTTGCCCAACCTTTCTATTCTCTCAGTCCTTTGAGCTTGGTTCTGGGGTGCGAGACGGTGGTGTCTTTTTGGCCCCATGCTTTAAGGGGCCTGTGGAATATTTTGGTGGGCAAATGGGGGTCTTAGCTTCCAGTCTAGATGGAACAGTGTTTGAAGTTGAGACTCAGGCTCATGCGCGCACTACTGGACGTATTGGTTTTTCCTTTGCGCATATTGGAGGAGACGTATCCTTTCAGATGAAAAAGATCACGGAGGAAAATGTCTACCAATTTACTTTTTCTTATGTCTATTCTTCAAAATGGCAAAGTCTTGTTGATTTTGAACCAACAGTGAAAGGCCGCAAGGTTTTAAGTGAAATTTCTAACGCGAGCAGAAGTCGCTTTTGGGAGCATTCTATTTTTCGCGAAGCTTGTGGTGATAAATTGGTCCATGCTATTTTATCAGGCTTCCGTTTTGATGTTTTTGTACGTCTCTATGTGAAACATGATTCTTTTGTGAGTCATGAAGAAGCGAAAAAGATTGTTAAAGTTCTATTTGTCAAAAAAAGCAGTGTTAGTCAACGTAGGCGAGCCGAATATCTGAAGGTTGAAAAAATAGAAGTATCCGGTCGGCAGATTGGTGGGATCCAGGTAGATACAAGTTCAGACCTTGCTAGAATACGTATCTGCTCCATTGAGAATTTTGATGATTGTCGAGAACGTGTTGTGGCGCTTATGGAACATTTGAATGATAGTGGATCCGAAGGTTTCATAAGCAAAGCTCGGAACAACTTAGGGGTCTTGGATCTTGGTTATCTTTATTACGCTGACCTTAAGTATATGGGTGCGTACATTTTTGATAAATGATTGAAGTTTTTTTCGAAAATCTTGCTTATTCAAAAATAACTTGTCTTGAGATAGAGTATGAAATTCAAATCTATGAAAATGTGGCTTCCGCTTTCCGTTCTGATTTGTGCCCTAACTGTATCGGTACTTTTCCGTGACAAAAAAGGAGATCAACCCTTAATAATTACACGGGTGCCTGAGGTGTCTGTTGAAGTAAAAAAAGGGGTTCTTCAAGAAAAATCGCTAAGCTTTGTTCGCGAAAGGCTAACCGAAATTCAGTCGGGTCCAGTAAATAATTATGCAGTGACGGCTTTGAGTATTTTTGAGAAGGATCAGCAGAATATATTTTTTGATAAACAAAATTTCTTTTCACAAATCTCAATGACTTTAGAGGATTTAGACCTCTTAGGTGAGCGGTTAAAGACTATTGAAGGGCTAGATGATGTTGTCTTTGAAGGTGCCGCTGGAGCCATTCCCGAGAGAATAAAAACGCGAATGGCAGTTAATGATTTTTTGTTTGAATATGCCAAGGCGCATCCCGATAGTACCGATTGCGAATTCGTTAAAGAGCTTTTCAAGTCTCTTGCTCAAGCTCCTATTCAAGCAAGTCTTTCATTGAAAATAAAAAGGATTCTTGTTGGTGAAAAAACGGATCAGGTTAAAGCTTTGACTATGCTGGATAGAGCTGCAGCCGTCGAGTTTGTTAAGAGTTTGCCATTAGTTCTCAAGAATAAACTTCTTTATGGGTATTATCTGGGCTTGCAGGCCTCTGTGAGTAGTTCGTTTGAATACGATGAATGGGTGAAAAAGGTGTTGGAATCTTAGGATCAATTCTTCACTTTGTGTCCGTTCAGGTGGGTGAATCTTCGAGGTCTTTCGACTAGGTTCGCTGTGTTGATTTTTGCGCCATGTCTTTGGCCTCGACTTTTCGTAATCGATAAGAGAAGCTGGTGCCAAATCTACTTAGC
The DNA here is from genome assembly GCA_964635325.1 of uncultured Pseudobdellovibrionaceae bacterium. Taxonomy (GTDB): domain Bacteria; phylum Bdellovibrionota_B; class Oligoflexia; order Oligoflexales; family Bog-1112; genus BOG-1112. The sequence continues at coordinate 12,661 of CAZWOL010000046.1, read as the reverse complement.
TAAGGAGCACCCCAATGAAAGTGCCACATCCCATAAACGAAGCTGTTCTGTCATATGCACCTGGATCACAGGAAAAGAAACTCCTCAAGCAAGCTTTGAGCGAGATGTCTGAGCAAAAAACCGAGATTCCTCTTATTATTAACGGCAAAAACGTACATAAAAAAGCGCCGAAACAAGTCAGGAGCCCACAATCCAAAAACAAGGTGCTCGCTGATTACCACGTTGCGGATGAGGCTGATGTGCAAGCGGCTATACATTCAGCGTGTGAGGCGCAAAAAACTTGGGCGCAGATGCCGTTTGCTGAACGTGCAAGTATTTTTCTCAAAGCTGCAGATCTACTAGCTCATCAGTACCGTCCTAAGATCAATGCTGCAACGATGCTTGGACAGAGTAAGTCCTGTCACCAAGCGGAGATCGATGCTGCGTGTGAGATGATCGACTTCTTTCGCTTCAACGTGCATTTTGCGCAAACTATTCATGAGGTCCAACCGCTCGCATCGTCACGGGGTATCTGGAATCGTAGTGAAGCCAGAGCTTTGGAAGGATTTGTGTTTGCGGTCGGTCCTTTCAACTTTGCATCGATTTCGATGAATCTAGCAGCAGCACCTGCACTTATGGGGTGTTCCGTTTTATGGAAACCCGCAGCGACCGCTCTACTTTCATCCTATGCTCTTTATCAGCTTTTAGAGAAAGCGGGGCTACCTCCTGGTGTGATCAACCTCGTCTCTGGTGATGCGGAGATGATTTCACGTCTTGCTCTCTCCAACCCAAACCTTGCAGGTATTCATTTTACAGGGTCGACAGGTACCTTCGATCGTCTGTGGTCGGGGGTTGGTCAGAATTTGAGTGCTTACAAAAGTTACCCACGTCTTGTTGGGGAGACAGGTGGCAAAGACTTTGTGTTTGCGCATTCGTCTGCGGATCCAGATGAGTTGGTTGCGGGTCTCGTTCGAGGTGCCTTTGAGTACCAGGGGCAGAAGTGTTCAGCAGCCTCACGTGCGTACATTCCGAGTGGTTTGTGGAAGAAAGTCAAAGATAAGTTGATCAGCGAAGTTCAGGGTTTGAAAATGGGTGATCCGTCGGATTTCACCAATTTTGTAAATGCTGTGATCGACGAGCGTGCGTTCAAAAAAATCAAAAGCTATATCGATGATGCACGCAATTCCAACGACGCTAAAATTCTGTGTGGTGGTGAGTGTGATGACAGTGTTGGTTATTTCATTCGTCCAACCATTATTCAAGCAATGAACCCACGCTACAAGTCAATGGTCGAAGAGATCTTTGGACCGGTTCTCACCATTTATGTCTACGATGAAAGCAAAGAAGCGGATGCAATCCGTGAGTGTGATGAAAGCACCCCATACAGTTTGACGGGTGCTATCTATTCACAAGATCGTCTGGCAACGGATCGACTTAGTCGTGCGTTTGTGAACAGTGCAGGGAACTTCTACATCAATGACAAGCCTACGGGAGCCGTTGTCGGACAGCAGCCTTTTGGGGGCGCACGCAAATCGGGCACCAACGACAAAGCCGGAAGCATTTGGAACTTGGCACGCTGGGCTTCGCATCGCACTATTAAGGAGAACTTTGTTCCGGTGACGGACTACCGTTACGACTTTTTAAAGGAATCCTAACGATGCTTGCAGCGATTTTAGAGCCATTGAAGAACACTGTTTTCATGCGTGCTTGGGCCTTCTTTAAGGTTCCTCTCATCAATATCATGGGGCCACGTGTGCAGGTTTTGGATGATGATCGCTGTGCGGTCTTGGTGCCGCTTGGCTATTGGACAAAAAACCACTTCAACTCGCTCTACATCAGCTGCCAAGTCACAGGTGCCGACCTTGCTGCAGGTTTACTTGCGGTTCATCATATCCGTAAGAAGGGTGACAAGCTGTCGATGATCTTCAAAGACCTGCGTGCCGATTTTAAAAAGCGTCCGGATGCGGATACGCTCTTTACGTGTTCCGACGGACGCGAAGTCAAAGCCCTGGTTGCGCAGGCTCTACTTAGTGGCCAACGTGAGCACAAGACTGTCCGTATCGTGGCGACCTGTCCAAAGAAGTACGGCAATGAGGTGATTGCGGAGTTTGAGCTGACGCTGTCCCTAAAGATGAAGTCTTGATCTTCCTCCCTGCAGCATTCGTAAAAGATTTCTCGGAAGCAAGCAAAATGGCGGACTCATTGGCAAGATGATGAGAATTATGTCCTATGTTGGCGTGAATATTAGGTCCGCTACAAAAGAATCCTCCCAATCGGCTGAGGGCAGATGCGAAGACGAATACACATGCCGCTCTCTTAGGCTGTGCTTCTCCGCAAAATATATGATATAAAACCCGCTGCGGCCCCCGCGAAATTCTCAGTTATCAAATTAGGAGAAGACCATGTCTGTTTTAGTTGGAAAACACGCACCTGATTTTACTGCCAAAGCTGTTGTCGATGGTGATGTCAAAGCTCATTTCAAATTGAGTGACCTGCGTGGCAAATATGTCGTCCTCTTTTTCTACCCTCTCGATTTTACCTTTGTCTGCCCAACCGAACTCCATGCGTTCCAAGAAAAAAGCGAGCAATTCCGCAAACTCAATTGCGAAGTTGTCGCATGCTCGATCGATTCTCACTTCAGTCACGTTGCTTGGCTCAATACTCCGAAAAAAGACGGTGGTATTCAGGGCGTCAAATACGCAGTCGTGTCGGATATCAACAAAACGATCGCTCGTGACTACGATGTCTTGATTCCAAACGAAGGTATTGCACTGCGCGGAACCTTCCTGATCGATCGCGAAGGTTTTGTACGCCACCAAACTGTCAATGACAATTCTCTAGGCCGTAACGTTGACGAAGTTCTGCGTATGGTTGAGGCTCTGCAATTTGCGGAAGAACACGGAGAGGTTTGTCCAGCAAATTGGAAGAAAGGCGATAAGGCTATGAAACCAACCCAATCTGGCCTTAAAACTTACTTCTCAAGCTAAGCTTTCCAAAAAGGATTGACGATGAACCACACTCCTCGCAAGATTTCTCGGGACTTCATCCTAGAAAACTACGACGTCGTACTGCTCGATGCCTTTGGTGTCCTGATGGATATACAAGGTGCCTTGCCTGGAGCTGTGGAATTCATCGACGATTTGAATGCGAGCGAAAAACCTTATTTTATTGTCTCCAACAGTACGCTCTATAATGCAGAGCAAAACCAAGCAAACTATCTGCGTCGTGGTCTCAAGATTCCTTCTGAAAAAATCCTCACATCGGGTGTCTTGCTGCCAAAATGGCTGCAAGCTCAGGGCTATGCTGGGCAACGCTTTGTCGTTCTTGGTCCTGAATTGACGAAAGATCTTGTGCGCAGTGGTGGTGTTATCGTTACAGATGATAATGCAGATGATGTGGATGGGATCATACTTGGTCATCAGTCTGGTTTTGATTTTGTATCTGGGATAGACCATGCGATCACCTTGGTCTTCCGTAGTCTCGAAAAAGGCAAACAGCTTCCCGTTATTTTACCGAATCCGGATTTGATTTATCCTCAAGATCATGACCGATACGGCATTACTGCAGGTAGCCTCGGGCTCCTTCTAACCGAAGCGGTTAAGTTGCGTTTTCCCGAGGTTGATTTTCAGATACTATCATTGGGTAAACCCTTTACTCCTCTTTTTGAAGAAGCCCGAGCCCGTGTGCCTGTGGGTTCAAGGATGATTATGGTTGGAGACCAACTGCACACAGATATTCAAGGAGCACGCGATGCCTGCATCGATAGTGTTTTGATCGGTACAGGAATCACTAAACTTGCGACCGCTCATTACTCTTCAGGCCTTGTTCCAACCTACGTTATGGATAATTTTCTGAGCGTGCCCACATCTGAGATGAATTCGCTATGAAAACATTTATATTTGTGATGTTTGTTCTCCTGAACACTATCCAAACAGCATTTGCGGATGCCATGATCAATGGTGCTGGAGCTACTTTTCCGTATCCTTTGTATACAAAGTGGTTTGCCGAATATAACAAGCTAGCCCCACATGTGAAAATCAACTACCAATCCATCGGTAGCGGTGGAGGCATTCGATTGCTCTTAGATCGTTATGTTGATTTTGCAGCAAGCGATATCCCAATGTCAGATAAGCAGCTCGCAAAAGCTTTTGCAGCTGTCGTACATATTCCGACTGCGTTAGGTGCTGTCGTTTTGAGTTACAATGTTCCAGGTCTTGTGCAACCATTGCAACTGAGTGGCGAACTACTTGCAGATCTTTTTCTAGGTAAAATCAAAAGCTGGAATGACAAGCGTATTTTGGAACTCAACCCTACCTTGAAAGTTCCATCGGATCTGCCGGTATCTGTGGTTCATCGCTCCGATGGGAGTGGAACCAGTGCTATCTTTACATCGTACCTAACTAAGATCAGTCCCGAATGGCAGACGAGGGTAGGGACAGGAACAGCTGTCAACTGGCCTGCAGGTTTGGGAGCTAAGGGTAATGAAGGAGTTGCTGGTTTTATCAAGCAGAACCCAGGCAGCATCGGTTATGTCGAATTGATTTTTGCAGAAAACAACCGTATACCTTATGCCAAACTCCGCAATCGTTCAGGTGAGTTTGTGCTGCCGACACTGCAGACGCTTCGGTCCGCAGTGTCGGGTGTAAGTATTCCTGATGATTTGCGTGCAAACATTGTAGATCCTGAAGGCAAAGAGGCTTATCCGATTTGTGGTATGACCTATCTTTTGGTTTTGAACGATCGCAAAACGAGAAAATCCGAAGCGTTTCAGAATTTTTTGCGGTGGTCTATACGTGATGGACAAAAATACATCGAACCTTTGACGTATGCTCCTCTGCCTCCTGAATTTCTCAAAAGAGTGGAAGCAAAGATCGAAACTTTAGCTTCTGTGACTGTGAATCCCTAAGATGGACGAACACAAAGTGTCCAAAAAAGAACCCAAGCGTGATATTCATCGTGGTGACCGCATTTTCGTGTGGACTTTACGAAGTATGGCTTTTGCGGTAGTTGCTGTTTTATTGAGTATTGGGATCTTCCTCATTGTAGGATCCCTACCTGCTCTGCGACAGTTTGGTGCTAACTTTCTTATTTCATCGGTATGGGATCCTGTGCGTGAGCAGTTTGGTGCATTGCCCGTTATATTCGGAACGCTTTGCTCCTCTATGCTTGCTCTAGTGATAGCAGCTCCCATCAGCGTAGGTATCGCTCTTTTTTTGAATGAGGTCGTCTCGGGCCCTCTTGCTTCGATCATTGGTTTTTTGATTGAGATGCTTGCTGCGATTCCCAGTGTGGTCTATGGCCTTTGGGGTGTCTTTGTACTAGCTCCTTTCTTGCGTACCGTGGTGGAGCCATTTCTATGTGACACTCTCGGGTTTCTGCCAATTTTTGCAGGTCCTCCGTATGGGGTGGGTATGCTTGCTGCAGGATTGATTCTTGCAATCATGATAACCCCAACGATCTCTTCTATCTGTAAGGAAGTTTTCAAAGCGATTCCACGTACCCAACGCGAAGCAGCAAAGGGTCTTGGTGCTTCCAATTGGGAGACCATACGTTTAGCTGTCCTCAAAAGTTCTACGACTGGTATTTACGGAGCTGTATTTCTTGGGCTAGGACGAGCTTTAGGTGAAACCATGGCTGTTACGATGGTCATCGGCAACCGAGCAACGATATCTGCATCTTTACTTGCTCCGGGACAGACGATGGCGAGTGTGATTGCCAATGAATATGTCGAAGCAAGTAGCGATCTGCACCTGTCTGCGCTTATCGAAGTTGGGCTCATCCTCTTTGTTATCACTCTACTTGTGAATACACTTGCACGCTTTGTTGTGTGGCGTAGTCAGAAAAGGTGGGGACATGCCTGAGCTTGACTTAGCAGCGATCGTAGAACGTCGGTATTGGAAGCGTCGTGTGATCGATCGTGTCATGCGAGGTGTACTTTATCTTGCAACGCTTCTGGCGCTTGTACCGTTGATTGCGATTTTTTTATATATAGTTTATCGAGGATTTGGTGCGCTGAGTTGGGATTTTTTCACCCAAACTCCAAAACCTGTAGGTGAACTTGGAGGGGGACTCGCAAACTCTCTCGTAGGTACCATCTGGCTTGCAATACTTGCTTCGCTGATCGGTATTCCATGGGGTGTCGGTGTTGGAGTCTATCTCTCCGAATATAGTGATGGCCCTTGGGCAAAGGTTGTTCGTTTTAGTACAGATCTTTTATCAAGTGTGCCTTCGATTATTATGGGGCTCTTTGTATTTTCTATAGTCGTAGCTTCGATGCGTCATTTTTCTGCATTTGCAGGAGGTGTTGCTCTTGCTCTCATTATGGTGCCTATCGTTGCACGTACGACTGAAGAGTTGCTTCGTCTTGTTCCACGTCATGTGCGTGAAGCTGGTCTGGCTCTTGGGCTTCCACGTTGGCGAGTGAGCTTACTTATAGTTCTTAGAGGTAGTCGCAAGGGGATTGCCAGTGCGCTTATGTTGGCTCTTGCTCGCATTACCGGTGAAACAGCTCCGTTGTTGTTTACTGCATTCAACAACCCATTTTGGAGCCTAAGTTTGACTGAGCCCATGTCTTCCTTACCCGTTCAAATTTATACTTATGCCATCAGTCCTTTTGAAGATTGGCAGCAGCAGGCCTGGGCTGGTGCCTTGGTGTTGGTGCTCTTTGTATTTCTTATTAATGGCGTGACTCGTTTTGCGCTTGGAACCAGAGGAAAGACATAGTGACGAACCCAGCTCTCTTAGATGTGCAAAATCTCAATGCATGGTTCGATAGAGTTCATGCTTTGCGTAATATTTCCCTTAACTTCAAGCACAATACGATCACTGCAATCATAGGTCCCTCAGGTTGTGGAAAGTCGACGTTCATTCGTTGCCTAAACCGCCTACACGAAGAGACTATCGGAGCACGTGCAGAAGGTCATGTGATGCTTGAGAACACCAACATTTACGGAAGTGGCATTGATCCGGTACGCATCCGACGCAAGATTGGTATGGTCTTCCAAAAACCCAATCCTTTTCCGTCAATGTCGATCTATGAAAATGTAATTACTGGTCTCAAACTCGGTGGTATCCGTAAGGCCTCTATACTCGAGGAGGTTGCTGAACGTAGTTTACGCAATGCTGCCTTGTGGGACGAGGTCAAAGACAAGCTGCATTCTCCAGGATCAAGTTTGTCGGGAGGGCAGCAACAACGTTTGTGCATTGCTCGTGCTCTTGCAGCTGAACCAATGGTTCTCTTGATGGATGAGCCTACCAGTGCTCTAGATCCGATCTCAACTGTAAAAATAGAAGAACTGATGTCAGAGTTAAAAAATAAAGTTACAATTATTATTGTGACCCATAACATGCAACAAGCTGCACGTACGTCAGATAAAACAGCTTTTTTTCTCTCGGGTGAGATGGTGGAGTTCGATGATACTTCGACTTTATTCACCAATCCACGCGACTCTCGTACGGAACAGTATGTAACAGGGAGGTTCGGCTAGTGGATCGACACTTTGATACCGAGCTTCAAAATCTCAAGAAAAAATTGCTTAACATGGCAAATCTTGTCGAAAGTGCCATAGGTTTTGCGATCGAAGGCCTTCTTGACGAAGATGCAGAGAAAATTGCTCAAGTTTACGAGATCGAAAAGAAAGTGAATCGTGAGCACATGGCAAATGACGAAGTCTGTGTGCGTTTGATCGCATTGCACCAACCGATGGCCAGTGATCTGCGTTCCATCGTTGCATCGATCAAGATCAATACGGATCTCGAACGTATGGGTGACCAAGCTGTTAACATTGCATTGAATGCAGAGCGTTACATCAAGGGCGCTCCCCTCGATCCATTGAAGAATTTGCCGGAACTCCGTGAGATGTGCAGCAAGGTGCGCCTTATGGTGCGTAAGGTGTTGGATTCATTCCTTGCAAAAAATGGTGCTCAGGCTCAAGAAGTTCTGCGTCATGATGACGAGGTCGATGCGTACAAGAACAAAATTTTCTACATGATCTCCTCCGTCATGAAGACTGGTCCGCAGTATGTGGATCAGGGGTTGAATTTGATTTTGATCGCTCGCAACCTCGAAAAAATCGGAGACCACGCATCCAACATTGCAGAAGATGTGATCTACGTCGCCTCCGGCAAAGACGTACGGCACCCGGGGTTGCAACACCACATCGAACGCTAGGTTTTTCGGTTTGTCATCCGCCCTGTCCTTTCTGTCATTCCGAGCGAACGCAGTGAGTCGAGGAATCGCCTGCATTGAGCTTCGTAAGTACTTCGAGGGATCCTTCGATCTAAGGCCACCTGGCTAAGCAGGCGATCTCTCGGCTTCGTGCTTCGCACTCCGCTCGAGATGACGGATTCAGCTGTCCGCTCGAGATAATGGGGCCTCATCTGGAGATCCTCTGGACCGCCCTAGCCAATCCAAGCTATAAGATCAGGCAACTCCATCTATTCGGATTCCAAGTCATGAAACGTGTGCAGCTCCTCGATGAAAACGTTATTAAAAAAATTGCAGCTGGTGAGGTCGTTGAACGACCTGCGAGCGTGGTCAAAGAGCTGGTCGAAAATGCTCTCGATGCTGGCTCGCAGCGCATATCTATTGACCTCGAAGAAGGTGGTAAGAAGCTCATTCGCATCAGTGATGACGGTTCTGGCATCATGCCTGAGGACTGTCTTGTAGCCCTGCAGCGTCATGCGACGAGCAAGATTACACACCAAGATGACCTCTTTGCTATTCAGACCCTAGGTTTTAGGGGCGAGGCCTTAGCAGCAATCTCATCAATCGCTGAGTTTTCCCTCTGTTCCCGGGTTCGTGGGGCTTCGGTTGGCACAAAAGTCACCGTCGAAGATGATGAACCTACCATGGTGCCCTGGTCCGGAGCCGATGGAACAATTGTGACGGTGGCCAAGCTTTTTTGCCGTGTTCCAGTGCGGTTGAAGTTTCTCAAGAGTGATGAGACCGAGTTTGCGCAGTGTCATGACTTGGTTCAAGCGCTAGCACTTGCAAATCCAAGTGTCGGCTTTTCATTGACGCACAACGGTAAAAAACGTTTCTCCGCGAGTCCATTGATTGCTAGTGCCGAAGATGCCCCTTGGCGTGGAGAAGCTGTGCTAAGAGAGCGTTGGAAGTTGGTCGCAGGTGCGGAGGACGCCGAAGCAGCTTTGTACGTAAGGGAAGAAAATGCGTACGGACGTTGGGAGGCTCTGATTTCTCCTCCAGGACGGGATAAGGCAACGAACAAGCATATGGTGCACTTTGTCAACGGGCGCTGGGTGAAGGACAAGGTGTTGAATTTTGGTGTGCTCCGAGGCTACCATTCGCATTTGATGAAGGGACGACACCCGCAGGTTCTATCGTTCTTGGACTGTGATCCTTCTCTGATCGATGTCAACGTTCACCCCGCGAAGACCGAACTGCGCTTTCAGTATGCAGGGGAAGTGCAGGGGCTCATGAGCTATGCGATTCGACGGGCGCTGAGAATGGCAGATTGGTCGAATGCTTCGCTCTCTCCGTTAGAGCAAACGGAAGCACCGTCATCCCGAGCGGAACGCAGTGGAGCCGAGGGATCGCCTACATTGAGCTTTGTCAGCCCTTCGGCAGAAGCATTCGATCTGAGACCACCTGGCTATGCAGGCGATCCTTCGACTGCGCCTCAGGCTGCGCTCAGGATGACGGGTTCATCCCGTGGTTTGTGGGAGGCTCCTCGCCGCCCGGACTCCTTCCACCGAAGTTTTGACTCGTCACCTCGTGTAGAACGTGGTGACTTGTTCTCGTCATCCCGAGCGGAACGCAGTGATATGTCCCCGTTATCCCGAGCGGAACGCAGTGTAGCCGAGGGATCGCCTACATTGAACTTTGTGAACCCTTCTATAGAGACTTCCGCTCATACTCTTCCAAAGGATTGGGGTCTGACGCTCGAACATTTGACTTACGTCGGAACCTTTGCAAAATGTTATGTGCTCTACGAAAAAGATGACAAACTTCTTGTCATCGACCAACATGCCTTTCACGAACGCATTCTGTACGAACGCCTCTGCCAAAAGCCACAGCTACTTTCGGAGCGACAAGTTCTGATGATGCCGGAAGCCATTACTCTCGATGCAGAGTTGGTCCTAGCCTTGCAAGAACACAAGACGGTTATCCAATCTGCAGGCTTTGATATCAATGTTCTGGATGCGACAAATGTTGAAATTCGAGCAATACCAACCCTGCTTGTAAACAAACGTTTTGATGCATTTCTCCTCGAATTCGTACAAAAACTTGCAGATGGTAGCATCGATTCGGCGCAACATATACATCATGATATATTAGCAACGATGGCCTGCCATGCTGCCGTTCGTGCTGGAGAAGAGTTGAGCGAGGAAGAGTTGCGTTTGCTCTTACGAGAAGCTCAAAGCGTCGACTTCTATCATAACTGTCCGCACGGTCGACGTGTGTTTAAATGGTTCCCAAAATCAGATGTTGCAGGATGGTTTGATCGATGAATTTAGCTTCACTCGCAATCGTTGGTCCGACCGCAAGTGGCAAATCTGCATTAGGTATGCAACTGGCTCGTCATTTGGGTGGTGAGATTGTGAGTTGTGATTCGGTGCAGGTCTATAAAGGCTTTGATATAGGCTCGGCAAAAGCTTCGCAAGAAGAGCAGAGAGAAATACCTCACCACCTTATCGACTGTGTATCGTGGAGAGAGCCTTTTGATGCTGCGAATTATCGCAAGTTGGCCTTGGATGCCATCAAGGATATTCAGTCTCGCAAGCGCATTCCCATTATAGTCGGAGGTACGGGACTGTATTTTCGAGCGTTGTGCGGTCATGATTTTCATGATCTTCCACACGATAAAAACTTGCGTTCACAACTCGAACAACTCGATGATGCATCGCTTTACGCAAAGCTCAAGACCCTTGATCCCCAACGTGCTGCAGCTCTGCATCCGAATGATCGCTTTCGTGTAGCCCGTGCCTGTGAGATCAATATGCTGACTGGACGTACCGTACAAAGTCTGTCACACGATGCAATTGCTTCTGATTTTACTCCTTCATTCACAATCCTTTGTCAACCTAAGAATGAAATTTTGCAGGAGCGCATTCGCTTACGTACGCGTCAGATGCTGGAAGAAGGACTGATCGAAGAAGTGCGTTCCTTGCTCGCAGAAGCTTGTCCAACCGATATCAAACCTATGCAGTCCATTGGGTACAAGCAGGTCGCAGAGTTCTTGGATGGAGCTTTACAAGAAGATGACTTATTCGAAAAAATTCTCATTGCAACGCGTCAGTATGCCCGTAAACAACGCATGTGGTTTCGAAAAGTTTCTGTCGGACTCGTTAGTGAAGATCCTACAGATGTCGATGCTGTCATGAGAGCTTTGCAGACATCTATCACACTATAAAAAAGCTCAGCCCACTAACTGTATTCGTAGTAAGGGGCTGAGCTTTTCTAAGAAGTTCTATTTTTTGATTTCAACTTTGTCTATTGGTTTTGCATCTCCAATTTCTGGAGGAGCAATGAATTTGCTTTTGTTGACAGTGTTCCCAGAGTCAAGCACTTCATATCCTGCTGTCTCTGTTATTTTGTCAGTGTCGATCAGGTAAAGGCCTGATGCAGAGTCGTATTTAAAGCATTGGTGAGTAATATACGAACCATCGCTTCCAGTTGCAAAGAGATTTGCAAGACTTGAGTCGCTCAGCGTTGGTTTGTACCATTTTGCGATCTGTCCAGATTGTTGAGTGCGAAGGTAGAAGTCTCCATCTGTATCTGAACTATTCGAAGATGGAGAGTTCATGAATGGATGCCAATCGCCTTTGGCCTGAAGGGTTAGAGAATTTGCGGATTCAGCACTATTCAAATAGCGACGAATACTTGTTCCTTTTGTAAAGTCCGTTGAGGCTGAACCTGTCGTCGCACAGCCACTAAGAACATCATCGCTACCGCGTTCGATGGAGATGTTGAACCCGCGTGCGTTTTCAAAGTAGTTGCCACCTGGGTTTTTCCAGTAGGACAAGGTTCCTGCATTGGATGTTAAATTGAGGTCGAATGCAATATAAGTCATTGCATTGACAGCATCGTTTGCTTGAGCAAAGCCAGTATATTTACCATAGTCTTGGCTTGTGAGTGCTTTGGATAGGTCTGCTCCGACGTTGAAATTTAGCACACCGTCGCTTCCGATTGCAGTATCTGCGAGAGAGTTTGCAACTTGGGCTGTTCTTAGCTCGGCTTTAATTCGACTTGTGCCGTCGCTTTCTGCAACTTTAGCGTAGACTATGCTCATCATTCTTGTCATTGAAGAGCTAGCAAGTTTTCCTTGCTTGCCTTCGCCAACTTCACCATTCATCGAAGTATAAAGAGTACCGGAGTATTCTTTGTTTTCATCATCCACAGGTGAGTGAACGATGCCGACCGTTCGTGTGATGCCATCGGCTTCAACTGTTGATGTGATCAGAATGCGGAATAATTTACGTGTTTTCCCATTGTCATCGGTGTAGTCAGAGAGACGTTCCAACGTTGCAGATGTTACGGTCATTTTTGCGCCAAATAGATCTTCCATAGCAGCTTTAAGATCAAGAGTGTCTCCAACTGCAGGTAGGTCAACACCTGAGTTGAGTTTTTTAGCCTGGCAAAGTGCACTCATTCCAAAACCAAGGGTTTGGTCGACGATAGCAATAGCCTGAGAGACTTGGTTGCGTGTGAAAGCAACTA